>DAVZIW010000039.1:0-12030 GCA_052273085.1 Candidatus Alloenteromonas sp. | reverse complement strand
TGTATTTTTCTTTCATAACATCCACTTCTTTTGAAACCATTTTCTGGGCAATAGAAGCGATTTCAGTCGTATTCTTATCCTTTATATCCTCATATTTAATAGGAGGGAAGAACTTCATTTGGATTAAGTTTGATTTATCCATGCTGTTGGATAATATCCTTTGGGTACCAAATTCAGCGAATACTAAAATATCGGCTTCGGCTTTATAGGCAAGTTTAAAAGAGCCGGGATGAAAATCTAGCATTGGTTTAGTAAGGGGATATTTATTTCGCGTTCCTTCTGGATAAATAGTATAGGAAATAGGCTCATTTTGCATATTTTCAGTCGCAGATCTAAATATCCTAATCGCATCTCTAGGATCTTTTCTATCAAGGAAGAATCCATCGATTGAAGTCAAAATCCTACCTATTAAGATAAGATGCTTGACGCTAGATTTGGCAACAAAAGAAACTGGGGTTGGAGATAAGGCTATAAGCATGACAATATCTAAGACAGAAATATGGTCAGAAACTAGGACAGTCCTAGAATTCCTGTTAAGCAAATATTCCTTGTTCTCTACATCTAGTTCGATTTTGAAGCCTTTGCAAACCTTTAAGGCTAGCTTCCTAATCCTAAAATATCTTTCCTCAATTGGATATTTCTTTGGGTTTTTAGAATATCTAAGAAGATAAAAGAAATAATAATGTGCGATTGAGGGGAAATATCTAAGAAGCAATAACGAAAACTTAATAATTTTTTTCATACCCCTTTACTATAAACCAAATGAAGAAAAAAACTACTCTACGGTTACGTATTTTTGCATTTTTTCAGGAAGAGAAAATACTTCTTCTAGCTCCCCTATTATAATTAGCCCTTCTTTTTCATCCATCTCTAGTCTTCCTTTAATGATGGCTAGGCAACCTTCTTTCCCTCTATAGAAGGAAGAAGTTTCGTTTAACATGGAACGAACTTTGAAGCAATCGGTGACATATTTTCCTCCATCTAGAGGTAAAACACGGTCCACTTCGACAATACGGAGGCCGTTAGGCAATACTTTTCCAAGACGACCCGACAAAAAAACAGACGAAATCATAAAATTCTCCTATAATTTTTTGCGGTAAATAGACTCAAATATAATAAATAAGGCAAGAACGCTTAGGAATTATCCTAGTTTCTTTTGTTTTTGAAGCTTCAAGCAAATTAGCTTCATAAACACTAGATGGGAGGTTTATGTCAACTGGAGTCGGATTGAAATAGAACCCAATTTCCTTATGGGGATAGACTAGGCTAGAAAGGTTAAAGCAAACCTTTATAGACCCAAAATATTCCCCGACATAAGTCGATGAATCGATAACTCTAGGATCAAAAAGAGTCAAAAATCTTGATGATTTCCTAAATTTAGTAAGCTCGACAAAGTAATTATACATCGACTTTCGCTTTTCTAGTAATGAATATGAAAATTTATTGTAATAATCACCTTCGTTATATGTATTCTCGTGATCAAATTTGGATTGACCTATTTCTTGTCCTGAATGGATAAATGGGATTCCAAAAGAAAACATCGCAAAGGCATTGGTAAGATTTATAATCTTGCATTTATCTTCTTCGCTTAGGTTATGGTTTAACTTTCCTAAAGCATCAAAAAGAGTCATATTATCGTGACATTCGACATAATTTATCGATTGATTGGCATTTAAAAATCTAGCTTTAGCATGGAAATCAACGCAGCTAGCAACATAGCTATTCATCGCATTCCCTAGATTAGATAAATCTCCACTGCAATATTTCTTCACGTTTTCTCTAAAGAAGTCATTGAAAAAGCCAACATTAGGCATCAAGGCATAATTAGACATATTAGCTAGAGGAACGCTAACCTCTCCGCCCATATTCCATCCTTCTCCATAGAAAATGATATCTGGTCTTATCTTCTTACACTTGCAATAGGCTTCATTAATCGTATTAACGTCGTTTATTCCCATTAAATCGAATCTAAATCCATCGATACCATAGGTAGAGACAAAGAAAGTAAGGCAATCGATTATAAGTTTCGATACCATCCTTTTTTCACTTGCTAAATCATTGCCACATCCGCTAGTAGAAGCTAATTGGCCATTATGTCTTTTCCTAAAATAAAATGATGGGACTACTTTCTCGAATACGGATTTTTCATATTGATAGACATGGTTAAATACAACATCCATTACAACTCTAATTCCAGCCTTATGGAAACTAGAGACCATCTTCTTGAATTCAACAATTCTAGAATATGGATCTTCTGGATTTGTGGAATAAGAACCTTCAAGGGCAAAATATTGGGCTGGGTCATAACCCCAGTTATAATCTTTTTCAGGATGAAGTTCATCTACGCTTTTAAAATCAAATACAGGCAATAACTGGATATGGGTGATACCAAGTGATTTTATATAATCGAAGCCAGCTTTCATCCCACCTAGGGAAGTTCTTTTTTCTTCGATTAATCCAAGGAATTTGCCTTTATTTACTATATTTGTATAGCTAGATATAGTCATATCCCTGACATTAGCTTCATATATTATCGATTCGGTTGGGGAAGATAAAACTGGAAGGCATTCTAAGTTATCTTTTATAGATGAAATCTTAGAAAAATCGATAACGGCGCTATATTTGCCGTTCGCGGTCGATCCTTTCGCATATGGATCAGTTACTTCTGTATCGACTTCATTATTCCTAACTACATAATAATAAAGCGCTCCATCATGATTCCCATCTATCTTTATCTTATAGACACCACAGCTAAATCTATCCATTGGATAAAGCTTGAAGGAATCTTCCTTTTTGTCTTTTAAGGCTAGATATACTTTTGATGCTAAAGGGGCAAAAAGAACAAAAGAAGTATCTTTTTTTGAATAAGTCGCACCTAAATCATCACCACCATAATAATATTTCTTCTCAAAATCGATAAAGGAAGTTGCCTCGCTGACATCTAGAGGAACTCTTCCATATTGAGGGGAAGTAACAAAATATGAATGCCCAAGTTCCAATTCGTTTTCAAGGGCAAAATCAACCATGCACAAAGAAGGCAAGGAAGATATCTTTCCGTTCCCTAATTTAATAAAGGAAGTATCATCAATCTCTAGGATTGGAGAGAACTTTTCCCAAGGAAGAGAAGAAAAGATACAACTCGAATGAGTTTTGGTTCAATTAATTTAGCACTGACGTAGGTATTTTTCATAAATTATAAGTTGAAGGTAGTTTCAGATTGGCTTAAAGATCCTGGATTTTCGCTTTCAATATCTTTCTTATCGCTAGAATGGACCAATACTTGGCATCCTTTCGATGAAGATGGGGTATCGCTACTAGAAGCAACAATTCCCTCGGCTTGAAGCCTTGCAAATATCTTACCAGCCCTAGGGAAGCCGACTCCATAAGTCCTTTGGATAAAGGAAATGGAGGCATAATCCTTAGTCATAATATCACTTTTGATAAGCTGGTATTTTTCTTCTTGGGAGGCATTCTTGATTTCTTCGGCTGATATTCCACCTTCCCCACTATTTTCATTAGTTGGAGATTCAGTATCAGTCAAATCAAGGAAAGCCTCGTCATAGACGACACTTTGTTGATCCCTAACAAAATTAGCAACAGCGCTGATTTCTTTATTCTCAACCATTGGGCATTGGCATCTGACAAATTCTTTTTTAGCAACCAAAGAGCAATCAACAAGCATGTCACCGTGCCCTGCTAATTCTTCAGCACCACCTTGACCTAAAATAACGGTCGAATCGATAGCATTCGCGGTCATAAGGGCAACTCTAACAGGCAAGTTAGACTTGATTGTACCAGTAATAATCTTAGCATCAGGTCTTTGAGTTGCGATAAATAAATGTATACCGGCAGCTCTAGCCTTTTGAGCAAGTTTTAATACATAGGTAGAAATATCCTTTTCAGAATCAACCAAATCGGAATATTCATCAAGGAAAGCCACGATAAATGGCATCTTTTCTAATCCATTAGGTTCAGCATATTCCTCGTTATATTCTCTAATTCCTGAAACGGTTGCATTTTCAAGCATTTCATAACGTCTTTCCATTTCATCGCAAAGCTTCTTAAGGCAAATCTTGGCTTCTGAAGCTGTTTTGATAATTGGACAAAGCAAATGAGGTAAATCCTTATATTTAGATAATTCAACACGTTTTGGGTCGACCATGACAATCTTTAAGTCTTCTGGACGGTTTCTCATTATCAAAGTCATGATGACTGAATGCATGTAAATAGATTTACCTGAACCAGTCGTACCTGCTACTAACATGTGAGGGAATTTAGATAAATCGGCTGAGACGACTTTTCCTTCGATATTGACACCAAATGGAATATATAGGTTCTTTCCTTTTCCAGTCGGCATACCATCTATTACTTCCTTAAAGTCGACAATACGTGTGTTTTTATTGGCAATTTCGATTGCAGATGTATCTTTACCTGAAACAATTTCGGCAAATCTAGTAGGTACACCACCAAGCTTGACTCCAATATCAACCATGCATTTCCCTAATCCAGAGACAGAGAAATTATCGTCACATTTGACATCATATCTAGTAACAGAAGGTCCAATGACATAAGAAACAACATGGGCGCCAATCTTCAAATTAGCAAAGATATCATTGATAAGTTCGCTATTATGGCTACATTCTTCTTCCATCTGGGCTTTATTTTGGGCAACATCATGCACTACTAATAAATCAGTTCCAGGGAAAGTATATCTTGGTAAAGGTTTTGCTTTCTTAAATAAGGCATTTTGTTCGACTGGAGCAGTATTTGTAGCCTTAGGTGCAGCTACTTGAACTGGTTCAGGTTTAATTTCTTCCATAGGTTTATTTTCGATTAACCTAGCTTCTTCCATAGGCTTGCTAAAGGAAGAAGAAGTAATAATTGTAGTTTCTAGGTTAAGACTATCCTTCCTAGAATCATTTTCTGCTTCTTCAGTAGAAGAATTAGAAATAACTTCATCTTTGTCTTCATTTAAGGGCATATTTTGATTAGGCTTGCTTTCTTCGTTAACGATATTCCCTAAAAGAGGATTAGATACAACATTGCTTTCTTCTTTTGCTTTTACTTCCTCAACTGGGATTTCTTCTTTAGCCTCTACTTTTTCTTCATTAACAAAAGAAGGATTGGAAACATATGGCTGTGGCTCAACTTTTTCTTCCTTAATTTCAGGAATAATTGGCTTAGCTTCTTCTTTTTCTATAACAATTTCTTCGTTATTGCTAGGAGAAGAAAATACTGCTTCACGTAATCCGGAAGTCGAAACAGAGTTATTCGCATATAGATTTGGGGAA
Source organism: Candidatus Alloenteromonas sp. (assembly GCA_052273085.1). Classification (GTDB taxonomy): domain Bacteria; phylum Bacillota_I; class Bacilli_A; order RFN20; family CAG-826; genus Alloenteromonas. The sequence continues at coordinate 6,739 of DAVZIW010000039.1, read as the reverse complement.
GGATTATTTATCTCACTTGGACCTAAATCGGAAAAAGATGGCAGAGGTGAATTTGACGCTTTCTTTCTAGAAGGAAGAGGCACATCCCCTGCTGGTTCAAAAACAAATGAAGACAATGGATTTTCAACAGGTTTATCTTCAAAGAAGGAATTATCTTCCTCTTCAGGAGCAATAAGAGGTTCTTCCTTTTTATCTTCTACAATACGTTCTACCTTATTGGTTTCTTCTCCATCGATGCTAAATTGCTCAATGTCTTCTTTATTAGATTTTTTAGCTTTAGAGAGAACTCTTCTAGCCTTCGTTAATTTAAATAAAGATATGAATTTATCTAGGAAAAGGAAGAATATTAGCAATATTCCTAATAAAGATAAAAGCAAGATAACTAGCCATAGCCCGCTAGATCTAAACATTATCCCATCAAAGAAATATCCGATTAATCCGCCGCCGCTAGAAAAATTAAACGGGGCTTTCAAAGCTCCTTTTTCCGCAAGCAAGGAATCAAAGAATGGTTCGAGCGAGCTAGAAGAAATATATTGTTTATTAAATATTATTGAGAATAAGGATGATAAAAATAATAAAGAAAACACTAATCCGATATAGTGGTAATAACGGATTTTAAATAAAGGTGATAACAAAAGAAAATATATTCCTAGGAAAATAATGAAGGAGCAAATCAAGATATGGCCAATCATACCAAATAGGCAAACAAAAGGATAAGCTAACGGATAAAGGTGGGTTCCTGGTGACAATAATACCAATAAACCAAGTAAAGATAAGAATAATCCACCCAATTTCTTTATATTTTTTTGATAATCAAAACGTTTCATATTACCCTCTAAAATAAATTAATTAAGTAATTTAGGATTAAATTTCGATAATAAGAGGAACGACCATTGGCTCTTTACCAGTGCTTCTTCTAATGACACGAAGACATCTTTCATAGACATTTTGCTTCATTTCATTGGAATTATAGATTGGCTTTTCTAGGAATTCCCCTACTGTAGAAAGGAATACTTTTGAAATTTCCTTTCCTATGGCTTCGGCTTCCCTAGAGAAGAGGAATCCTCTCATTTGGATATCTGGTCCAGCTATTATCTTTCTCGCCTTTTTATCAATTGTTAAGGAAAGTAAGACAACTCCTTCAGCTAATTTAGCCCTATCTTCTAGGACTTGCTTAGAAACATCGCCAATTCCTTCGCCATCGATTAATAAGTCGCCATGGGTAATAACATCGGCATCCATTTTAGCCCCTGCACTTGTAATAGTTACAGTTGAACCGTTTTCCATTACAAATACGTTTTGGTGATTCAAGTTAACTCCCATCGACAAGGCAAGCATGCCATTATGGAGTAAATCCTTATAGAAGCCACGGACAGGGATGTAATATTTTGGTTTAAGCAAGGATACCATCATCTTTAAATCTTCTTCGGAAGCATGCATTCTAAGGAATCTTTTCTTGGAAATAAGGTCGACATGGCAACCTGAACGGAATAATTCATCGGCAGCGTCGGTATATTCGATTTCCGAATTATCATCGCTCATCGAAGCAATTATGAATGTATCGGTTGGTTTTAATTTGATACGCTTATCTTCGTTTTGTCCCGATGCTAGTAAGGCAATCTTTCTAAATAATCTTGAACCGAAGCCCATCATCAAGATGACTGTATCTTGGTCGCGGACACGAAGAATATCATCTAAAGAAGCATAATTTTCCCTAGGAATTAGAAGTTCATTACAGGCTTGCAATGTTGCCAATATCGAAGCAGCCGATTCATCATAACAAATTATCTTCTTATTATTTGCAATCGCTAAACTAATCAATTCAGATACGTTGTATAAATCGTTTGAGAAAATAGAGATAAATACCCTACCTTCGGCATTCTTGATAGTTTCTTCAATATGCGGGGTCAATTTATATAAAGGGGCTGTATAGCCAGGCCTACCAGCATAAATAGATTCAGAAAGAAGGGCTAATGTCGGTCTTTCTGCAATCTTAGCAATAGCGTTCATATCATTTAAATATGATGGAGAAGCAGCATTTTCAACGACAAAATCGCTCATGAAAACAATATTCCCTAAGCTAGTTGAAATAGAAACACCGCTACTACCTGCAATATTATGGGCAGTATGAAAGAAAGAAATATCTCTTTTGCCTACTTTGAAATTAGAAGTAGGTTCAACGATATGGACATCAAATTTAATATCTTTCTTAATATGCTTAGTAAACATATCAAGCATAGCATAAGTCACTTTTGAGCAATAGATTGGGGCTGGTGCTTCAGAATAAACATAAGAAAGAGCACCGATGCAATCATCGTGTCCATGAGTTAAAAAATAAGCCTTGATGCGGGATTTATTCTCAACTAGATAATCAAATCTTGGGATAACATAGTCAACTCCGGGCATAGTCTTGTCTGGATCTCTAACCCCACAATCAAGAACATATATTTCATCATCGATTTCTAGGCAATAACAATTCTTGCCTTCTTCATCAAGGCCACCCAAGGCAAATAATCTAATTTTTTCGTCCATATAAAGCTCCGATAAATTGGCTTGAAACCATATCAAATTTTCAAATCTCCTTTATTATAAAGGAAAGTCCTTAATAAATCGATATGAAAGCGGTTTAAAATAAGTCAAGGAATTTAACAGGCAAATCATCATCTAGTTTCCTTATTTCTAGATGAATCCCATCCATAACTCCATAGGTTGCTGGATTGCCGTTTTTTGGGAAAGAAGTCGATCCAGGGTTGAAATATATAACCCCATCTTCTTTCTTTAACATATATACGTGGGTATGTCCAAACATCAAAATGTCGCCACGTTCGACATTTAAGATATCAGATGTAAGCAAATCTCCATGGACCATATCGACTCTAAATCCATTAAGATAGACTACTCTAGAATCCTGAATTGGGAATTTTAGTAAAGTTTCATCTATCCTAGAATCGCAGTTGCCTTTGACTCCAGTTATCAAATGGGCATATTTATTAAGAATAATCGAAGTTCCCATTGGGTCATAATCCTGAGGAACCCCATTGCGAGGCCCATTATAAAGATAATCGCCAAGCAAAATAATCTTATCGGGATTATAGCGTTGGAAAAGCCTGTCTAGCTTCTTGGCTGCTAGAATCCTTCCATGTATATCAGACGCGATAAGAATCCTCATAATTATTCCTTTATATCTCTAGTAGTTACTAAGGCCACTCCACTTCCTGCTAGATTATCGCAAACGACTTGCCCCATCTTAACAGGAGCCTTTAAATGAATTGAATTGACATCTTTCATGGCTAAAATAACCAAGTCTTTTTTAATAGGGGCGACGCTTTTAACAGGGCAAACGCGAAGAAGCTTGGAATCAACCTTGACGGTACTAGTCAAAGTACGTCTAGGGTCAGTGATTTCCTGGATGGCATATTTCTCGCCCCTAGGACAAGAATTGCCGCTAACCTTATTATTATCATCAATAAGAAGATGGCAGCCTCTAGGGCAAACAATGCAAGTTAGTTCCTTCATTTTATATCCTCCTTATTGACTAGTGAAACTTTGAGAGTTTTATAGTCTTTATTTAGTAGTTTTTTATCAAGTTTGCAAATTTCCATTTCACTAGGTATAATCGCCATTTTATAGACTTTTTTGATAATGTTTCCATCGCAAGAGTATTCAATATAAACATTCTTGCTTGGCTTACGAACTCTAAACTTAATTTCGATAAAATCCATGGCGTTATCAAAATCTATTGTTGAAGGTACGACATAACCAATTCCATCCCCTGCGACTGTAGAGATTTCATGCTCTCCTTTTTGGAGTTTCCCCTTTAAATAGGTAGCAGCACCAAGCCCTGCTAACCTACCTTCTTCTACAACATAATCAACTAGGTCATGGACATGTAATACGTTCCCGCAAGAGAAGATTCCTTCAACTTCGGTTTCCATATGTTCATTGACACAAGAACCTCTAGATCTAGATTGAGGTATTCCAATGTTATTTAATAAGGCATTGTTAGGTAATAAGCCTACAGAGAGCATCAAGGTATCGACATCAAATCTTTGTTCGGTTCCTTTTATTGGTTGCAGCTTATCGTCGACTTTAGAAATCTCGATAGCCTCTAGTTTATCCTTGCCGATTATATTTGTGACTGTATGGGACAAATATAGAGGGATATTAAAATCAATAAGGCATTGTTGGATATTTCTATTTAATCCATTTGAATAAGGCATAAGTTCGGCTACACCTAATACTTTTGCTCCTTCTAGTGTCATTCTTCTAGCCATAATTAGGCCGATATCACCGCTACCAAGGATAAAAACCTTCTTGCCTACTAAATATCCATATTCATTTAGATAAAGCTGAGCTTGCCCTGCTGTAATTACTCCAGCTGGTCTTTCTCCTGGAATTCCAATCGCACCAGCACTTCTTTCAAGACAACCAGCAGCCATAATGATTGCTTTAGCATTTATTTCTACCGCACCTTCGCTAGAATTAACATAAGTAACGACCTTGTCTTTAGTTAAGGAAGTTACATAGCTATTTAATTTATAAGGGATATGCCTTTCTTCGACTTGATTAACAAATCTAGTAAGGAATTCTGGACCAGTAAGTTCTTCTTTAAATTCATGCAAGCCAAAACCATTATGGATGCATTGATTAAGAATTCCTCCGAGGAATTCGCCCTTTTCTAGAATTAATATATCTTTTATTCCTTCATCATAGGCTTTAATTGCAGCAGCCATTCCAGCACTGCCACCACCGATAATTAATAAATCTACCTTTCTCATTTGCTCTCCTCCTTTAGGATATTAGATCCTTCTCCATCATAATTAACTTCTAGAGGAGATATATTTAATTTATCAGCCAATAGGAACAATACTTTGCTTTGGCAGAAGCCACCTTGGCATTTACCAAATCCAGCACGTGTCCTTTTCTTAACGGCCTTGATAGTCAAACAAGGAAGAGACCTAGATAAGACATCTTCGATTTCGCCAAGGCTAATCTTCTCGCAATTACAAATCATCTGTCCATATTTAGGATTTTTCTTGATGATTCCGTTTCTTTCTTCGATAGAAAGATTATTCATCTTGATATAAGGCTTGATATTTGGATTATAATTAGCCTTTTCTTTCATGTTCAAGACTGGCTTGATTAATTCTTCGACTACATATTTTCCAATCGCTGGAGAAGATGCTAGTCCAGGGCTTTCAATACCGGCGACATTGATGAAATATTTATCATTTTTAGAATAGGAAATAATGAAATCATGGGTCGATGGAGTTGCCCTTAATCCAGAGAAAGTCCTAATTTGTTCATAAAATGGAATAGATGGGACCATTGAAATCGCAGATTTTTTTACTTCGCCTAAAGTTAAAGAATCAGTTGAAGTATCGTCTTTAGAATCAACGAATTCGCTAGAAGGTCCAACTAAATAATTATTTGAAGTTGTTCTAGTTACCAATATGCCTTTTCCTTTTTCAGTTGGCAATGGGAACAAGACATGGTTTACAAAATCCGGTTTAAAGTGATCCAAGACATAATATTCGCCTTTTCTAGGAGATATATGCCAATCAATTTCTTCGACCATTGAGGCAATCTTATCAGCATAAAGCCCAGCACAGTTAATAACCATCTTGGCCTTATATATGCCTTTTGTAGTTTCTAAAACATAGATGCCATCTTCTTTTTTAATAGAAGTAACCTTGCAATTAAGCTCCAGCTTAGCCCCATTATCTAAAGCATTTTCAAAGCAATGGGCAACTAGAGTGAATGGATTAATTATCCCAGCACTTGGGCATAATAAACTTCCCATGAGCGAAGAAGAAATATTAGGTTCTAATTTTAAAGTTTCCTCTTTGTCTAATAGAATTGCTTCGACTCCATTTTCCTTGGCCCTTTCTTTTAAAGAAGCCAAAGTCGCCATATTTTCTTCATTGAACCCTAAAGTTAGTGATCCTATCGGGGAAAAGGAAACATCCAATTCCTTGCAAATAGAAGGATACATCTTGTTTCCTAACACATTAAATTTAGCCTTATTCGTGCCAGGAAGAGGATCATATCCAGAATGGACGATGGCAGAATTAGCCATCGAGGAAACATCCCCTACATCATTTTTAGCCTCAAGACAAATAACATTCAATTCGTATCTAGAGAGGTTCCTAGTTACGAATGCGCCACTAACTCCGGCGCCAATTACAATTACGTCAAACATATTGACTATAGTATAGCCTAAAACTAAGGTTTTAAGATAGAGAAAAGGATTAATTTTTATGACAATCGTAGCCTTTTGTATATATTTAACTAATTAAGTCGAAATTAGGCATTTTATCTATTTCTTTACTAGGCTAGTTAAATTAAAATTAAATGCCATGATAAATAAGAAACTTAGAAAATATATTGAACAATTAGCAAAAAACGAAGAATTTGATGAAGAAAGCGATTATCACGCTAACGTATTATTTGAAGTCGACCCGAAGTCATTCTCTATAAAATTAAAAGATAGGCTGCCATCGAATAAAAATATAAATATTATCTATAATGAAATTGCATCTAACCTTCTTGAACTTGATAAAGATAGTTCTTCTTATTTATCTAGTTTGCCTTTTCTAGATGTAGCAGAAATTGATCCTTCTTTATTAGAAGATAACCCCTATTATCAAAAATTAATTAATAAATCTTCTTGTAAATACAAAGACATTGAATTTGGATTTGATTATTTTTATCCATATGTCCCCTTCCTTTTAGATGA
>DAVZIW010000038.1:0-12167 GCA_052273085.1 Candidatus Alloenteromonas sp. | reverse complement strand
AGAAACTAGATAAAATCAATATCCCAGTTGGATATAAATATTAATATAGATTTAAGCTAGTAGATATATCAAAGCCGTTCCCGCAGTTACGGGTCAATATATCTTTTAATTGCCTTGCATATATTGAGCCAATCTTATCTTTGTATAAAGATTCGATTTCTTTTATCGAGAAACTAGATGCAAAGAAAGTACGTAAACCCTGCTTGTTTCTATAATCAAGTAAAGGGAATAAATAAGTCGAGAAAGTATATTCGGTTTTATATTCATTTCCAAAATCATCGACGACAAGCAAAGGGGCATTTTTGATTTTATCGAAATAAATATCGAATTCTTCTTTATTTGAATAAGATAGGTTCTTGAATTTTTCTAATAGAGATTGGCAAGAAACATAGGCGCATCCAGGATGAGATTTAGCAAAATAAACGGCAAAAGTCGCTAAAATATATGATTTTCCTGATCTAGTCGAACCATATAGATAAATCCAAGAAGAGTTCTTTTCTTTTACCGAACCTCCAATCGCCTTATAGGCTTCTCCCCTAACAATGCTTGTATCAATAGATTTAACTTTGTTATCTAGATAGTTATCAGGAAAAGAATAGGTAAAGAACATCTTCTTCTTTTCTTCTAATTTAAGCATTTCTTTACAAGGAGAAAAATTAGGAACGACTAGAGTTTCTCTTTTTTCTAAATCCATTTTTAGATATGGATTATTTTTCTTACATTTATCTAGCCCAGGGCAATTAAGACAGTAATTAACATCTTCTTGATAAGTTAATAAAATCGCTAGATTAGCCTTTACTTCTTTTGCAGTTAGTCCAAGTTTAGAAGAAATCGTATCATAAACAATAGGATCATTTTTAAGTCCTTCGATCGATTCCTTATATAAAGAATCTATGTTGCCAAGTTTAATCGAGCTCAAATTTAATTTTTCCATAATCAATCATCAAAACTTTCTAGATAATTCTTTATATCTTCTTCAGTCTCTAGTTTAACAAAATCTTCTTCTTTAGTTGCTTCTATCTTAACTTCTTCGTTAACTACAGGAGTTACTTCTTTTTCTATTTTTGCTTTCTTGTAACTAACTTTATTAGTTGGCAATGAATTCAATATTTCCATTGCATCTTTAGCATTCTTCGCTCCTTTTCTAGTAAGTATTGCCCCAAGATTTTCGCAATACGTATAAGAAAGGATTCCATTATTCTTGGCTAATGTATAATCAATAATTACATTGATAAGTGGATTAGATAAATTAGCATTGAAGGCAAGGGATTGGATTAATTTTAGATCTTTTACTGAAGGACGGTGCCCACTTTGAAGGTTATATAGGAATTCCTTAGGAGTAACTTCATCCATCATCTCTATCTTTTTCTTTAAGGCACTTGGGGCACTTACTTGGCTTTTTGGGGTTTCATTTTTCCCGATATAGTCAAATTTCATGCTGGCCCTGCATTGCTTTTCTACAATTAGGAAATCTATTTTTCCATTTACCAAAGCTTGACGGACAATCTCTGCCATAGTATCGGCATCATAGCCATAAAGAATCGCGAATTTAGCAATCTTTTCTTTATCGTCATCGTTAATCGAATTTAAATTAATCCCAAAAGAAAGAAGAGCATTGTTCAATTTAGAATAATCAAATGAAGTCTCTAATTTGGCTTTCTTTTCTTTAGCCTTGGTCAATACATTTTCATTTGATGCTCCAAAATATTCTGAATAGGCTTCAGAGACATCCTTAAATCCAGATAATTTAATAGATTTAAGATATTTGGATTCAATTATCTTATATTCATCTTTTCCAATATAAGTCCTTAATAAAGATGAAAATAATGGTTCATTTAGGAAATCTTTTGGACCTAAAGGAGAACGAATGCAGTAGATAAAGCAATTAGCAGTCGGGCTTTCTTGAAATAAAGTCTTGATTAATCCTACCGCTTCTAAGCCTTGGAAAGCGTTATAGACTTCGCTGACACTTAATTGAAGCCAACCTAGCATTCTTTCATGAGTCACCATGTTATTTGGTTTTTCTGACATCAAGAAGGCATATAAAGAAAAAGCCTTCCCTCCAATTAAAGGAAGATAAAGGTCTCTTACCTTTAATATATCATCAGAATCATAAGAATCGTTTTTTCTAGTTTCGTAAAAATCAAGTGCGCCAAAAGAATGCATATAAATCTCCTTTAAAAGGATAACATTTTTAGAAGGATATTTTTATAGAAGTTTATATTTTTCTCTTCTTTTTAAATAACATTAATTTTAAAAATTCCCATTATTACTTATAAAATTAGGAAAATCCTATCTAAAGTACGAATATTTATATATTCGTGGATACATTCTAAATAAAAATAGGCTATAATCTATCCGGAAATCGAGGTAGTTTATGATTCAAAAGATTGGTGTACTTACCTCCGGCGGAGATTCCCCGGGAATGAATTGTGCCATAAGGGCTGTTGTTAGAGCTGGTTTATCTTATGGACTAGAAGTATATGGAATAATGGATGGCTATAGAGGATTAGTTGATGACGACATGTTCTTAATGAATAGATCTTCTGTATCTGACATTGTTAATAGAGGCGGTACAATTTTGCAAACTGCACGTCTTCGTGAATTTAAGGAAGAAAGTGTTAGGCAGATTGCTGTCAATAATTTAAGGAAAAGAGGCATTGATGCCCTTGTAGTTATTGGTGGCGATGGTTCCTATATGGGTGCTAAGAAACTTACCGAAATGGGTATCAACTGTGTTGGACTTCCTGGAACTATCGATAATGACATTGCTTCTACTGACTATACAATCGGATTCGATACTTGCTTGAATACTATTGTCGAGTGTGTCGATAAGATTAGAGATACAACCGAATCCCATCAACGTTGTGCCGTTATCGAAGTAATGGGTAACCACTGCGGTGACCTTGCTTTATTCTCAGGTCTAGCCGAAGGTGCTGAAATGATTATCACTCCAGATCACCCAATCCCTGAAGATGAAATAATTGATTCCTTAAAGAAATTACATGACTCCAAAAAGAAGAGGGCCATTGTCATAGTTTCTGAAAAGATGTATCCAGATATCCATGCCTTTGCTGCTAAAATCGCCGAGAATACCGGATTTGAATGCCGTGCCGAAGTATTAGGCAGAGTCCAAAGAGGCGGTGCCCCTAGCGCTTTCGATAGAATTTTAGCCGCTAGAATGGGTGCATATGCCGTTGATTGCCTTCTTGATGGAAAAGGTGGCATCTGCGTGGGCTTAGTCAATAATAAGATTGTTGATTATGACATCTACGAAGCACTTCAATTGCCACGTGATAAGCATGTTTCGATGCTTAGATTGATTGATATCCTAAAATAAGAGGGTCACCATGCTTTTTAATATTTCTAAAAAGACAAAAATTGTCTGCACGATTGGTCCTGCTAGCGATACAAAGGAGAAAATCCTTGAATTATATAAAGCCGGCATGACTGTCATGAGGGTCAATTTTTCCCATGGTACTCACGAAGAACAACTAGAAAAAATAAAGATTGCACGTGATTTTGAACATGATGGAATCTATATCCCAGTTGCACTTGATACTAAAGGTCCTGAAATTAGGACTGGATATATGAAAGATGGAGCCGTTAAGGTCTCTACTGGACAAAAAATGATTATCTCCATGGAAGATAGACTTGGAGATGAAAAAGGGTTTTCTGTTACCTATAAGGGTTTATATGATGATGTAAAAGTCGGAGACCATATCCTTATTGATGATGGTAATCTTGATTTTTTGATAATTGAAAAAGATCAAGATAATAGAACCTTGTTAGTAGAAGCTAGAAATGCCCATGTTCTAAAAGACCAAAAAGGTGTTAATTGCCCATTTTCTAGGCTAAATATGCCTTTTATATCTGCTCAAGATGAAAGCGATCTTAAGTTTGGATGTGAGCAGCATGTTGATGCTGTATTTGCCTCTTTTACTAGACGTAAGGAAGATATCCTTGAAATAAGGAAAGTCTTAACTAAATATGGCGAACCTGATATCCCTATATTTGCTAAGATTGAAAATCCTGAAGCTATCGAAAAGATTAAAGATATTGTTGATGAAGCCGATGGAATTATGGTTGCTAGAGGTGATTTAGGAGTTGAAATACCTCCTGAACAAGTTCCAGTAATCCAAAAAGAAATCATTGAATTATGCAGAAAGAAAGGTAAGCCAGTCATTACCGCTACCCAAATGCTAGATTCAATGGTCAGCCATCCTCGTCCAACTAGGGCCGAAGTCTCTGACTGCGCCACCGCTATTAATGAATCTAGCGATGCCGTCATGCTTTCTGCTGAATCTGCTTCTGGACTTTATCCAGTTGAATCCTGTGCCATGCAAGCTAAGATTGCTGCTACAATGGAAAAATATCTAGATTATGAGAAACTAGCTAGAGAAGCTTATGAAACTAGCGAACATTCAAATAATGATGCTATTTCTAATGCAGTTGCCAATACAGCTTTACTAATCGGGGCTAAACTTATTGTTAATTTCACCGAGACTGGCAAATCTACTGTAAGGATTTCTAAATCAAGGCCATGCTGTCCAATTATTTCTATTACAAATAGGAGAAGCACTGCAATGAAAGGTGCCTTTATGTGGGGTGTCTATTCGGTCTTATTAAAAACTTCCATGCCTGATTTTATCGAAGAAATGGAAGTACTTGCACTTAAGATTGCTAGAGATCAAGGCATACCGGCTGGAGAGCCGATCATTATTGCAGGCGGCACTCCTACTGGAGCAGGAAAAACCAATTTCATGCGAATTGTAAATGTCAATTCGATTGAAGATATTGATTAGGCTACTTCGGTAGCCTTTTTATTTGCTAATCTAGGATAGATATAGGTAAATACTAAATCAAATATCAATATACCTAGGAAATAACCCATGGTTACATCGGTCGCATTGTGTGCACCTCTATATATTCTAGACAACGCAACTAAAGCACCCCAAATATAGCTAAATATCCTTATTGATAAGCTTCTATATTTATTTTCCTTGAAATATGGGAAGGTGGATAAAGCAATTATTCCTAAGGCATTCATCGTATGTCCAGAAGGGAAAGAGAAGCAATCATCGAATTTGACGCTTATTCCAGGATGGGCTGCTATATCATCTTTATATTGAGAGAAACTCCACCACCCCTGTGGCTTATAAAATGGTAGCCAGTGTGCTTGAATTTCTTCTCCTTCATAAAGCTTTACAAGGAAACGGTAACGGGGACGGAACCAGAATACTTTTATTAGGTTCATTACTATCCATATAGATATATATAGGATAATAATAGATAGGCAAATCCTAAATAAATCACTTGGATCTTTGCTCCACTTACTAGCAAACAAAGCAAAAGGAAGAGTAAGAGCAACATATATAAGTCCAAATAAAGGAATATATCCATAATTTAGATGTAAGGAGAATATATGATTGCTATAGCTTCTAAGCTGCCCTCCCCCGTAGCAATTAGCTACTAATATCGATAAAAAGAACAAAATCCCATATATAATCGATCTTTTCTTCGTGGATTTATCTCTATTTATGAAACAATAGAATGAGGCAAAACAAAATAATAACTGGAAGAAGGCTTCTCCAATCATTTCAAAAGTCTGCCCGAATAGGTTATTTGGATTAAATAATGTCGATGAGATATTAAAATCAAAGAAGGCGACAATAATAAATGTAAACAAACAAAGTGGGTAAATAATATATCTTTCAATTCTTTTCATGTCCAAATTGTATTAGATAAAGAGTAGGAACACTAGAAGAAAAACAAAAATAAAAGCCAAGAGGGAATTAATGTTTTTGATAATAATATAGTAAAATTTTATACTTTTATTAGTAAAATAAATATATAGAGGTTTGCTATGATAATAATGGCATCCGCAGATATTAGGCAGAACTACAATAATGTAGTTGAAAAATGTAAAGAGAGTGGTCAACCTGTTTATTTAACAAAAAACGGCCAAGGGGAACTCTTTGTTATGGACATTGGTTCTTTTGAGAAGAAAGAGCAAGAGCTTCGTGCGCAGCAAGCTGTATTAGAATCAATTGCTGCAAGAATGGCCGACGAAAAAGATTATTCTTTAGAAGAGTCCAAAAAGATAATTTATAAAATGATAGGGACAAAAAAATAATGGAAGTTAAAGATATTATTATAACTTCAAGAGCCCAAACGGACATATCTACTTGCATAACTTTTGTATTAACGATATCAAAAGATGCGTCAATAAAAGTTGCAAAAGAAATCTTCAAAAGCATTGAGTCACTCAAACAATTCATAGAAAGATTCCCAGCTTTTAACATGCCGAACTACGCTTCCTATGCATATAGAAAAATGGTAATAAATAAGCGCTATATAGCCATTTATTCATTAGAAGATGATATTGTTGTAATTCATAGAGTGTTAGATGGGAGAAGAGGGTATTCATCGTTAGTTGAATGATGTTTCAAAAGAAAAATGGCTGCCTATTCTAATTTGGCAGCCATTTTTTAAATTTTGTTTAATAATTACTTATTGAAACGGAAGGCTTTGATACCAGGATAGGTGGCATTTTCACCAAGTTCTTCTTCGATACGGAGAAGTTGGTTATATTTGCAAACACGTTCGGTACGGTTTGGAGCACCAGTCTTGATTTGTCCAGCATTTAAGGCAACGACTAAATCAGCGATTGTGGTATCTTCGGTTTCACCAGATCTATGGGAAACAACAGCAGTCCAACCAGCATTCTTGGCCATCTTGATGGCGTTGATGGTTTCGGTTAAGGTTCCGATTTGGTTGAGCTTGATAAGGACGGAATTGGCAACGCCTAATTCGATACCCTTAGCAATGATCTTGGTGTTGGTAACAAATAGGTCATCACCAACGAGTTGGAGCTTCTTGCCAAGCTTTTCGGTAAGGTGTTTCCAGCCTTCCCAGTCACCTTCGGCCATACCATCTTCTAATGAGATAAGAGGATATTCATTAGCGATCTTGACCCAGTGTTCAACTAGTTCGTCAGAAGTATAGACTTTTCCGGATTTTGGTTGATGGTAGATAATTTTTCCACCTTCTTCACCTTTGGCCCATTCACTAGCGGCGGCATCCATGGCAAGCATGAAATCTTTTCCAGGGACATAGCCGGCAGCTTTGATGGCTTCAATGATTAAGTCTAAGACTTCTTCATCAGCACCAGTGGCGGTATTTGGGGCAAATCCACCTTCGTCACCAGCACCAGTGGCAAGTCCTTTACCCTTTAAATCCTTTTGGAGGGCATGGAAGACTTCGGTGCACCAGCGAAGAGCTTCAGACCAGGTTGGGGCACCAACTGGCATGATAAGGAATTCTTGGGAATCGATGTTATCATCAGCGTGAGCTCCACCATTCATGATGTTCATCATTGGGACTGGAAGAGTGTTGGCACTAGTTCCGCCAATGAAACGATATAGAGGTTCGCCTAAAGACATAGCGGCTGCATGGGCAGTAGCTAAGGAAACGGCTAAGATGGCATTGGCACCTAATCTTCCCTTGTTATCGGTTCCATCAAGTTTGATCATGGTGAAATCGACTTTGGCAGTATCGGTGGCATCGAGGCCAACGATGGCATTTGCAATTTCGGTATTGATATTGTTGACGGCTTTCAATACACCCTTACCACCATAAACCTTCTTGTCGCCATCACGTAATTCGATGGCTTCTCTAGTTCCGGTAGAGGCACCACTTGGGGCAGTTGATCTTCCGACTGTGCCATCGGCAAGAGTAACTTCAGCTTCAACAGTTGGATTTCCGCGGCTATCGATTATTTGACGGCCGAAGACTTTAACAATTTTTGTTTTGTCCATTCTAAAATCTCCTTTATTCTTAGGACCGGTAGAATTATATCCTATTCTATAAATAGAATAAAGAAAATAAGTCTAATTACCGAGATAGCGAAACATCGCTCATGCGTTTGTAGATATATCAAGATTCAATATAGTTTCTTTTACTTCATCTTTACTAGAAAATAAAATGATTTCTTACCTTGATCTAATTCAGGGATAGAATAATCTTTTTCCTTGCAGCAGAAAGCCACATCATATAAGAAATTTTCAACCTTTATTCCACCTATGCTTTGATAATTGTAATCGTCTTGTTCTTCGCGCTCATGCAAAGATAAGAATAAAGTTTAGATGGATCTTTGATTTGAATTCTATTTTCTAATAAAGAAAAGTTTGAAATCAAAGAGTAGTAATTGCAATCTTTCTTTATATTGTTTAATAAAACGTGTGTTTACCTTCTATATTAATATAGAAATATAACATCTCTATTGACTTCTAAAACTTCTATCCTAAAATAATGTCGGCGTTGAAGGAGACACGCTTCTTACTTATAGGTAAGAGGTACCACTCCGGAGCTCCTAATGATGAATTAGGCGGATTCTTCCGTTATCAAGAACTTGAGAGCGTATCTACTTATTATATAAATATATGGATACGAATTAAGGTGGTACCGCGTTATTTCTAGCGTCCTTATTTAGTAGGGACGCTTTTTTATTGGAGGAAGTAAAATGATAATCAAATATCAAGGGAAATCATTTGAGGTTGAAGACAATATCAATGGTTTCGGGTTTGCTAAGATTGCAGATCCGGAAAAGAAGAACAAGGCTATCGCATATAAGGTAAATGAAACTGAATTCGATATGAACCACACTCTTTCAGATGGAGATGAAGTTAGTTTCATAATGAGCGAAGATAAGGATGGATTTGAAATACTTAACCACTCCTGCTCACATTTAATGGCGCAAGCCATCATGCATCTATATCCAAATGCAAAACTAGGATTTGGCCCAGCTATTGAAGAAGGGTTCTATTACGATATCGATTTCGGTGATGAAAAGATTTCTGATGCCGATTTTAGCAAAATTGAAAATGAGATGAAGAAGCTTTCTAAGGAAAACATTCCTTTCAAAAGAGAAGATGTCTCCAAGGAAGAAGCCTTAGAAATATTCAAGGATAACCCATATAAAGAAGAACATATCAATGAATTAGAAGGAGTAATCTCCATCTATAGACAAGGCGATTTTGTCGATCTATGTAGAGGTCCTCATGTCCCATCTACCTCCTACTTAAAGCATTTCAAGCTCCTTTCTTTAGCAGGCGCTTATTGGAGAGGGGATAGCAAGAATAAGCAACTTACTAGAATCTATGCAACTTGTTGGCCTAGCAAAGAAGAATTAGATAATTACCTTGAAGTATTAGAGAAAAGAAAAGCCAATGACCATAGAAGACTAGGCAAGGAATTGGGATTATTCATGATTTCCGATTATGGTCCAGGATTCCCATTCTTCCTTCCAAAAGGAATGATTTTGAAGAATGAATTAATCTCATATTGGAGAGAAGTCCATACTAGAAGAGGTTATCAAGAAATTGAGACCCCAACCATGTTATCACGTGAATTATGGGAAACTTCTGGCCACTGGGATCATTATAAGGAAAACATGTACACCACTAAGATTGATGACAAGGATTTTGCCATTAAGCCGATGAATTGCCCTGGTGCCATGCTTGTTTATAATAACTCACTCCACTCCTATAAGGATTTACCTGTCAGGATTGGCGAATTAGGACACGTCCACCGTCATGAAGCTAGCGGAGCCTTAAATGGACTATTCAGAGTCAGGGCCTTTACCCAAGATGATGCCCATATATTATGCAGATTCGACCAACTTGAAGATGAAATCAAGGGAGTCATGGATCTATTTGATGAAGTCTATAACGTATTTGGATTAACCTATAGAATCGTCTTGTCTACTAGACCAGATGACTATATTGGCGAGAAGAAGTTCTGGGACGAAAGCGAACGTATCCTTTCCGAAGCCTGCAAGCATTCTGGACATGAATATACGATTAATCCTGGAGACGGGGCTTTCTATGGTCCAAAGCTTGACTTCAAATTAAAGGATTCCATGGGTAGGACTTGGCAATGTGGAACTATCCAACTAGATGTCAACTTGCCACATAGATTTGGTTGCTACTATATCGATGAAAACGGGAACAAAGTTGAACCAGTCATGTTACATAGAGTCGTATTTGGTTCTATTGAAAGATTTATTGGTATCTTAATCGAAAACTATGGAGGAGCCTTCCCAACTTGGCTTAGCCCAGTTCAAGTAAAGCTTCTTCCAGTAAATCCATCTATCCAAGGCGAATATGCCAAGAAAATCGAAGAAGTATTGAAGCAAAACGGAGTCAGGGTTGAATTAGATGATTCTAATGAAAAACTTGGTTATAGATTAAGGAATGCCCAAGTCGAGAAAGTTCCATTCACCCTAGTTCTAGGTGATAAGGAAGTCGAAGATAATTCTGTTACCTACCGTGTATTTGGTGAGCAAAAGCAAGTAACTGTATCTCTAGATAAATTTGTTGAATTGATACTTGATTCAATAAAGAATAAAAAGAGATACCTATAATTAATATATAGATAAGGATCTAGATTGAATTCTAGGTCCTTTTTTTATTAGGCTAAGATATATATAAAGATATGCAAGAAAATATATAACTTCTCTCTTTTATTTGTTTGAATCAGCATTTAAAATATCGATATGGAAAAAGTAATACCCCTATATAAATGTATATATACCGTTAATAAAAACATTCTCGACCTTATTTGTTCAATCGCCTATAAATGTGGCAAATTGACTACTTTGAACTTGTCTTATCCTAAAGCAACTCTAGATGCAAATGAGACTAGTTACCTATTAGAAATGACTGGAATTAAAATTAGTCAAAGTAAGATAAGGGCACTTTCTAGAGGAGAGAAAGTATCTGACCCAAAACAAGCTGATGCGATTTATAAGTTATTGTCTAGATTATCTAGTTTTGATCCAAATGATATTTCTTCAATAGAAAAATTCGAGAAGACTTATTTTGTTGATGGGGTACCAAATAGAATGGCCAAGAAATTAGATGACTTCCCATTCCAAATCCCTCCTCATAGCAAGATTGACCAATTGTTAAAAGGACTCCATAAATTCTTCGAAAGCAAAGACGGGGCATCTTCCCCACTTATATTTGCTGCTCTTTCTTTCTTTGAGATTATTTCAATTGCCCCATATTCGAATTCAAATATCATCCTAGCCTATTTATATTCAAAGGCATTCCTTGGTAAATATTGTGGGGTATTAAGACAAATCCCTCTTGCTAAATTATTATCTAGAAGCAAAGAAAAGCTTAATGAATCTTTAGAAGAAAGTGCTTCTAGAGGTGACTGCACTTCTTTCTTTAGCTATTTCTTTGAACTAGTAGATTCTTCTTTGGACGAACTCTCCCATAAAGGAGTAAAGAAAGCCATTACAGTTTCTAATAAAGTCGAAGGAATGCTAGAAAAGATGGAAAAGGGCAAATTCTATTGTGCCTCTGAATTATTAGAAATGCTTAATCTAAAATCTAGATTAGGTTTACATAAGAACTATATCCGTCCTGCCTTGGATGCAAATCTAATTATTATGTCTAATCCTCTTTCTCCAACCGATAGGACCCAACGTTACATGAGGAAAGAAAAATGATCTTGGCTATTGTTTTCTTTGCTATCTCTTTAGTTTGCTTAATATTTATTGTACTTACTAAAAGAAATGAATTATTAAACAAGAATAGAGTTAGGCTCCCTATCATGGGTGGATTTGTTCTTTTCTTTATATTGTTTACTATATTTAGCTTCATCTTTATAAAGAATAATATCCAAGGCAATGGAGAGAATTATTTTAAAGTAGGCGGATTATTCTTAATAATGTCCTATTTTGCTTTAGCGTGTTCTTTGTTATTACCTATTTTTTGGCATGATAAGCATTCAAATCTAATATCTATTATTTGCTTTGCTATATTTGCTGTTTTTCTAATTATTTCCCTAATAATGTTTATTATTTTTGGTAGTCAGGATCTAAATAACAGCACTCCTATAACGACTAGTAGCCTAATTTCATTAATTTTCATGAATCTATAGTGAATCCATAAAAATAATGACTATTGAGAACCATATTGCCTTGTGGCAAGCTATGTTTGTCGAAAGGTTATTTTTTTGATAGACCGTATCTAAGGGGACACATATAAGCTATATCTTGCTTTAATAAATAGTCGTCTCTTCTTTCTCAATCATCATGAGCAAATTTTACTAATAGTTTCTTTCCACTTTTCATCTAGCTCTTCTTGATTTTT
>DAVZIW010000037.1:0-12331 GCA_052273085.1 Candidatus Alloenteromonas sp. | reverse complement strand
ATTTTTATATGCGATGAATTCTTCATTAATCAAATCATTGTAGTAATTCTTCAAAAAATCATAGAATTCCCTTAGATTGGATTTATGTTCATTAAATAAGGCCTTTAGATTAGCAAAATGGGTATCATAGATACCTTTTCTTTTCTCCGCTACCTTCTTTTTGGCCTCTTTAGAAGCAACATTAAGGGCAGATTTGTCTTCTTTGATCTTGGCTATTATTTGAACTCTTTTTTCATTGCTTTCATTTTTAATAGATAAAATCGAAGCATTAAGTTCTTCAATCTTAGAAGCATCTTTTTCCTTTTTAGCAGCCTTTATTTGTTTCTTTAAGTCTGCTATTTTCCTATGGCAAGTTTCCTTCTCTAATTGAAGGATACGTTGATCATTTTTATATGCGATGAATTCTTCATTAATCAAATCATTGTAGTAATTCTTCAAATGGTTACCATTTGTAATCATTACTTCGGTAATTTGCTTACCGATTTTCATAATTGGGTTTAAAGAAGATAATGGGTCTTGGAAAATCATTCCAATCTTAGTACCCCTTATCTTATGGAATTCTTCTTCGGAAACCTTAGTCAAGTCTTCACCTTCATAAATAACTGAGCCTGAATCGATATGGGCAGTCTTTGGAAGGATACCCATGATGGTCTTGTTGGTAACAGATTTACCTGAACCAGATTCACCTACGATACAAAGAGTCTCACCTTTATATAAATCAAATGATACTCCTCTTACAGCCCTTACATATCCTGCATCGGTTTTAAAGGAAATCGCAAGGTTACGTACCGAAAGAACAGCTTCTTTATCAATTGGTTTATCACCAGTTTCAAAAGGATAATTAATAGATTGGTATTTCATATTATTCATCCGCTCCTTTCAAGCTTGGGTTAAAGGCATCTCTAAGTCCATTGCCAAACAAATTGAAGCAAATCATGATAAGCGCCATAACAATAGAACCGGAAACAATTAGATATGGATATAGAGTCAAGTCAGCTTGGACATTAGTTAAGGTAACACCAAAGCTTTGTCCTCCAGAGAAAGCTAATGCACTTGGCAATAAGTAAGCAATATTAGCTTCGGTAAAGATAACAGAAGGAATCATCAAGACACAGCTAGTGATGATTGTTCCGATACCATTTGGAAGGATGTGCTTGAAGATAAGTCGAGTATCGCTAGCGCCAAGAGTCCTCGATGCTAAAACATATTCCCTTCGCTTAAACCTATAGAACTGGCTTCTAGTCTCAGCAGCTACCCCCATCCATCCAGTTAGACATAATGCTAATAAGAATGTCCAGAAATTAGATCCAAGCAATAAGACAATAAGAGTCATCATGACAATCCAAGGCATGCCGCCAAGAATTTCGCAGAACCTTTCCATAATAAGGTCAACCCATCCACCAAAATATCCAGAAATTGCACCCCAGATAAGTCCAACAAATATATTGATGACAGTAGATAATAAACCCAACCCCAAGGAAGTTAATAAACCGGAGAATACTAATTTGAAGAAGTCATATCCATGTGATTCGGTTCCAAAGAAATACTTTGGAGGTTCGCAGCTAGAAAGTTCACCCTTCATATACATATCTCTATATATGGAGAAGACACCTTTGACTCTTCTAACAGAAGCAACTCCAGGAATAACTGTAACAGTCTGACTAGTTATTTCTCTTAATGGGCAATATTTTTCTCCTTCTGGAGTCAATTTGAATTCTCCAGGGGCTTTATTCGCACCTTGTTCAGGATTCCATTCATAAGTCATCCATCCCCTTGAAATGAAATCTTCTATTTCAGCTTCGGTGAATTCCTTATCGGAAACATCACCAAATACTGCTCCATAGCAATCATAACGGAAGCTACCATAAGTAACGACGCTATGATAGATAGATACTTTTAAGGAATCTTGCTTTAAAGTAGAGAAGGCACTATCGGATTTGCCATAGCTAGCAACTACTTTAGTTGAATCGTCCCAAGTAAAGCTAGTTGGGATATTTGAACTAGCTTCAATACTTCTAATATAAAGCATGTTCGCATATTTATAATTGGCAACTATTTCGCCTTTTTGTCCTTCTAGGATAATGGCTAATTTGCCTCTAGCAGTACTTTCAGTAGCAAAATTGCTATTTTCCTTAATCTTAGAAGAGATATCTTCGCATTTAAGCTCAGTTGCCTTAAAGCTAACATCCCCAATAGATTTTTCTACATAGCTACTAGAAGCATCAAAATCGGTAACATTAGCAAGTGGGATATATAATTCTTCTTCAATAGTCCCGTTATTAATAGTAGTAACAAAGGAAAGGTTCGCGCTTAATTTAGAATCCTCGAATAGATTCTCAACTGTATAGTCATAATCGATATTGACTGTATAGGAATAAATTGAATTCAAATCGAATTCTATTTCTTTAGTAACAATACCAACATCATCGAATTTATAATGGTTAGTCTCGGTATCGAGGTGTCCACTGACGTTATTAAGTGATAAGGCACCACCTTTACCATAAGTCAAAACGGCATTATCGACTTGGTCAGCATAGCTAACTCTAGTCTTGATTTCTCCAATAACCGCATATGGTTTGTAGGTAGAATCTCCTGGAAGCTCGTTTGTATTTGGATCAAGGATGGCATTTTCGACAACCTTAGTCCCATCCATAAATCCACCCATATCGCTAGAGAACCACTTAGGTGGCAAATACTTAATAGAATTATTTGGAGAATCGATATTTGATTTATTGGCTACTGGAACAATAATAGCCATGGCAATAAGAGTGAACAATATCACGCTAGCGACAACCGAAGACCTATTCTTCAAGAATCTTTTTAACGCGTCTTTAAGATAAGTCGTTGGCTTTGTATCGAATTTCTTATCATGGATAGATTCATCCATCTGGACGAATTCAAAATCACCTGGGGTAGGTTTTATATCCTTTTGATTATTATCAACGTTTTTCATAATTATTTCTTCGCCCCCATTCTGATACGTGGATCGACAATTCCATAGCTTAAGTCGATTATCAAGGTTGCAAATAATCCAATCACTGTATAAATAGCCATATCAACCATGATTACTGCATAGTCTTTGGAATTCAGGGCCCTAACAAATATCGAGCCAATTCCAGGGATACCATATATTTGTTCTAGAACCATCGAACCAGATAAGATACCAATGAATTGAGAAATAATCATCGGAACAATCGGAACCATGGAATTTCTTAAGGCGTGACGGACAACTGATTGGCCTTTGGTCAAACCCTTAGTTCTTGCCAAAAGAAGGAATTCACTAGACATGACTTCGCATAATTCAGCCCTGGTATATCTAGCAAAGGAACAAATAGAGCCAAATGATAAAGCCATGACTGGGATTATATAGGCCTTGATGGCTAGGGCTGGGTCAGCTGCTGCATTTGCATCGCTTGGCCACCTTGTAGGGAAGCCTGAAATTTTACCAAACCAAATAAGTAAGAAGGAAATAAGAACGAATGAAGGAACGGAGATGAAAATCATGACAATGGTAGAAATAAAAGAATCTACCCATGTATTTTTCTTTAAAGCCGCTACTATACCTAACCCAATTCCTAATGGAACCGAGATAACGATAGAAACAATATTCAATCTCATCGAATATGGCAAACCTTCCATCAATATAGCAATGGCTGGTTGTCCTAAAGATAAGGTTGTTGAAGTTCCCCAATCCCAGGAAGTAAATATATTTTTAATCCAGTTGAAATACCTAGTGATGATTGGATAGGCAAGGTAATAATGGGTAACTCCATTAACATCAACTTGCTTAATTCCAGGATCAGAAAGCAATTGGACATTCTTGACCGGATCTACTTCAAAGAAGAATCCTTTCCTGACTTGATCTTCCCAGAAACGATATACCTCTAAATTTTGGCTTGAAAGTGGCTCGATTGGCAAACACTGAAGCAAAATGTAGGTAATCGAAAGAATAATGAAGGCTGTTAGGAAAATAAACAGTATTCTCTCTATCACGTATTTTACAGAGTCTTTCATTAATTATTTCCTCTCTTTTTGTTGTCTAGATATATTTGACTATAGTCAAAACATTTTTCACAACGTGTACAATATACCAAAACTCACTTTTTAACAAGTAAAGAAAGAGCCGTCGATGCATTTGACGGCCCTTTTTTGTTTAATTATTACCTAATTATTATTTGGTAATGGTTTGCATCCCGAAATCAGTCATCTTGCCAGCTTGGACAATTTGGATAGATTTGGTGATGATGTTGTTTCCAACCTTGATTTTATAGACAAGTGTAAAATACAAGTTGAAGTAGCTAATTGCGGTTCCCTTGTTTTCATTTGCGACTTTGGTAGCAAGGCTAGTGATTTGAGATTTATCGATTTCAAGTCTCATATCGCCATTCATGCCAGTAGAGAACTTATAGCCTTCTTGTAAGTAATAACCACCTAAGGCAGCGGATGAAGTTGAACCAAATAGTAACGCGACGTCTTTGGCTTCGAATTCGTATAATGATCTTCCGTCATCATCAGTTGCATTGGCTGGATACAAAGCTGTAAATACTACCTTGTTTCCGCTATTGGTTAACTTTTGTTCATCGGCAATGGCAACGCTCTTGCCATCTTCGATTGGAGTGAATCCTTGGGAGATGCTCCAAAGGGCATCGAAGGTATATCTATATCCGTCATAGACACATGGATGGTCGGACAATTCATTTGTTGGGGCACCCCAGTTAAGGCAGAATCCTTGGTTAAGTGACTTGGTTGAAGAGACTGTGGACATGAAGTCGATTGGGTTCAAGACGTTACCAGAGACAGCACCTTCTGCGAAGTCGAATTCGCCATGGTCCATTCTAGTATAGGCGTCGGTATATTGAGATCCGGCAACCTCAAGCTTTAATTCAAGGGTGATGCCATATTTCTTGTTGGCGGTATTGAAGTTTTTTTCGACATAGTTCTTTATGTATTTGCCAAGATTATCAATGGTCGATTGATAACGATAGGTGCCGTTGACGGTGATCTTTTCGCCTTGTTCGATCATGCCATCTTTCATTAAGTCTTCGACAGCGGCTGCAAAGTAGGCTTGGGCAACAGCAGAGGAATGGCAATATTCATTGTTGGCGATTTCTTGGTATTCCCTGATGACGGCCTTGCCCCACTTGGAGGCACGGTAGGACTGCGTTCCACTTGGGTCAAGCATGTAAGCATTGGATAAGTAGGCCATGGCTGGGTTTCTACCGGCAGCTTCGGCTAATTCTTTTCTATCGATGCAGTAATAGACGCCCCAGAGGAACTTCTCGTTGCTCATTATTGGCTTGACATTCCAATAGTCCTTCTCAAAGTGCTTATAGACGGTTCCGTTTGTACCGAACAAGTGTTCCCATTCTTCTTCGGTTGTGGAATTGACGTTAAGCTTGATGATGGTGCTTCCTTCGGTACGGTAGACACGTTCATCGTTTTTGTGTTGTTCAATCATTGATGAAGGGATCGTGGCTTCATCAAGCTTATTTTCTAGGAAAGCCTTGTAGGCATCTTCGTCGGCCTTGTCGCCAGAGAAGACGTCTTCTGTATAGCCTCCAAAGTGATATTGGCTGGCTTCGTAGTAGTCAGCATTCTTCTTATAGACAATCCTGGTATCCTTTTGCCAGTATTCTGGGATATATGGACCGAAAGTCAAAATGTTATCGAAGTTAGCATAATAGTTGGTATTTGCGCCATATTTGCCATAGTTCTTGACTCCATCAATATCAGTAAGGAATTCCATTGGCATTGGGGAATAAAGCCCAGAGGAAAGGGAGGTCCTGGCATAGGCGGTAGACTTTGGCTGGATGAAGGTGAAGTTTAGGCAGCCTAGCTTTTTATCCATTTGAATTCCAACGCCAGATTCGGTCCAAGGTTTGGATTGCAAGTTGGTGTTATAGACGTAGTCCATGGCGCCTTCAAATCCAGAGGTATCAGAGACAAGTTCAGCGAAACGGCTGAGCTTGTTATCAAGCATGGACTTGAATGGGGTGATGTAGTCTTCTAGGGCTACTTCCCTTCCATCGTATTTACTCTTCCACTTGGAGGTTGGGGCAGTATGGTATGTATAGCCCTTCCCATAATTGAGGTAGACTCTCCAGTATTTGGAGGTAGTCTCATCGGTAATAGTTGCCTTGTCGACTTCATTGCCATTAGCGTCCAACATTATTGGGGCATCGGTCTTTGACAAGGAACCTTCCCAGGCATAGGAAGTATTGTCGGCATTGGCCTTGACTCCAAAATAGGAGGAAGTGATCATGGAAGTACGGTCAGTAACGTCGGATCCAGATGAATCCCATCCATTGAAGGTACCAGAATCAGTATTTGTATAACCATGGAAATAGCTCTTCCATTCCGGAACGGATTCGACGATGTTTCCGTTATACATGCTTTCTCCGGTGATAGTTCCATATCCGACACCGAAACCATAGTTGGTTAGGTATTTGGTGGAAGGGAGATTTACACGCTTAGAGAATTGTTCATAGGAGGAATCATCATAAAGAGGGATTCCACCAACGAAGTTTTCCATTGCATATTTTTCTAGAGAATAGAGAATCTCAGACTTTTCACGCCAAGACTTTTGCGAATAGTCTGCATCATAACCTTCAGTACTAAAATTCTGACCAGAATCAGCCTTTGGATAATAGGCATCTGGATCTTCAACTTTGGTTGTTCCAGTTCCGGAGTCAGTCTTGCTAGTACTAGTAGAAGGAGTAGTAGGTTCACCGCATCCGGTTAAGACTAATCCAGAGCAGACAAGGGCAAGTAATAACTTGTTTTTGTTCATATTTTTTCCTTTCTTCTTTAATTAAAAACACATTCACGTAGCAAGTACGCGTGTAAAAGGAAACCACCTGTAGAAAAATTTGCAACTACTTTTTGCAGTTTTTAAGATTATTTTGTACTTTTAACGTATGTTTAAGTAAAAAAGAACAAGAAAAATGATTGCAAGTATGAAAAATAGACCCGAGACAACAAAATAAGGCCAATAGATTATTTTGTTCTTTTCTCTTTTGGCATTTTGTTCGTTTTTATAATCTAAAGCAGTATCCCATCTTTTTTCATTTCCCTTTTTAAAAGATTCAAAAAGACGGTAAACCCCATAATTAAGTACATCGAATGATCCTGTCCTAATCGTGAATATCAAACCCGCTATCCCAGCTACTATTGCACCCGATATAAAAAAGGCATCCGCTAGACCCGTGTAGTTAAAAAGTCGCCTTCCACAGAATATAGAAACAAATGATATGACTCCGATTATTGAAGCGATTAGGAATGAAGTGATGATTCTTTTTTTATTCATGGAAGTAAGTTTATACAAAAGAATGATTTTTACAATAAGAGCAATGTAAAAACACTGGAATTTAAATACATGCCTCCCCTATTTTTGTTTCTAAAAGGAATGTGTTGACCTAAATTTAGCGAAAATAATTTCGGCTTTTTGGGTCCTACCTTCTTTGCATTCTTTATATCCGCGTTCTAGTTTTTCATGAAATTCTTTTTCACTCATTCTAGATAAATCAATATCCTTTGGGAACTTAGCTTCTTTATTCATATAAATCATCAAAACGGTTTAATCACTAAAGCAGCTTTTTAAGAAGTGTTTTTAACCTAAAAAGCAATAGAAACCCCCAATAATTACTCCCTTAAAAGAAAATAAAGGAAAATTGCATTATTTAAGAGTATGATTATCTTTGTGTAGGCGCGTATGCGATTATATTTGACATATGCGAGTTCGATATTAAACTACATTAGCAAAAATCAAGGAGAACAAGATGAGAGACAAAAACAAATATTCTCTAGTCGCATTGCTTGGATTATCATTGGTTACCCTAGTTGCCTGCGGGAATGAAATCTCTAGCAGTTCTAGCGAATCAATAAATTCCAGCCAAACCGAAACAGAAGATTCAACAGTAACTACTGAACCAAACCCAACCCCTTTAACAAGACGTATCAAGGTAACTTTAGGCAAGCAGACAATCAATGAAGGCTCTTCCTTCTATGATGGTTGTAAGCCAAGCGTACTTTTTGAAGACGATGAAAACCCATCCAACAACAAAGAAGTCAATAACTACAAGTTCAAGACCGAATACGAAATCGTTAATAAAAACGATACAAGTTTAACCTATAAAGCTGGTGAATATCTTCCAGTTGGATCTTATACTGCTAAAATCCAATATACATCTGGTAAGAGATTCAAGGCTACTGCCGATTTCGAAGTTGTTAAAGGCAATGTCGAAGTGGCTAGCGAAGGTAAAGGCTATACCACTTATACAACTGATCAATTAGCCCAATACAAGGTTGCCAACTACCCAGGTATCGCTACACTTGAAGGTTATGGCATGCCTACTACTGGAGATGTAAAGATTCTAGTCATCCCAGTCCAATTCACCAATACAGTTTTTGATGATATCGACACTGTAAAGACAGTCTTGCATGAAGCCTTCTTTGCAGAATCCAATGAAACTCCATGGGAATCCTTATCCTCTTATTATAAGAAAGCATCTTTTGGCAAATTAAATATCACCGGTGTTGTTACTGATGCCTATACATATCCAAAATCAGATAAAGAAATCCCAAGCACCAATACTGATATTTCTAGGGAAATCGCAGTCAAGGCCATTGAATGGTTAAAGAGTGAAAAGGGAATGGACATGACCGAATATGATGCCGATAAAGATGGATATATCGACGGTATCGAAATTGTCTACAATACCAGCCAACTTACCCCAAGTGGCGATCAATCTTCCTCTTCTAGTGCCTGGTGGAACTATACCACCAATGCTAGCGGAGCCAAAAACGTCCATAATCCAGGCCCAAGAAGGATGTTCTGGTCTAGATGGGACTTTGTAACCAATGCCTATTATGCCGAATATAAAGAAGGTGTTGCCTGGAACGGTAAAAAAGTTGATGCCCATACAATCATCCACGAAACTGGACACATGATGGGTGCGCCTGACTATTATTCCTATGACAAGACTGAAGGCCCAGCCGGATGTGTTGACATGATGGATAATAACGTTGGTGACCATAACGCCTATACCAAGATGTTCTATAACTGGGTTGCCCCAAAAGTAGTCGATGGTACTAGCGATAACTTCACCGTCACATTGAATTCCTATGTCGAAACCGGTGAATTCCTACTTGTTCCAAAGTCTTCAACTGGATGGAATGGTTCTCCATATGATGAATATTTGATTGTTGAATACTATACCCCAACCGGAGTTAACGAAATGGATTCCACTGGCTATCCAGAATGGCAACAAGCAAGTTCTAGCGGGTCTAATGCCTATGGCCATGGTGGAACATATGAAAAGCCAGGTGTCCAAATCTTCCACGTTGACTCAAGATCTTCTTCAACAAAGGGACAACTTGATGATGCCGGAAATAAAGTATCTGGAAGTGCAGTAACTGACTATACCGATACCCCAAGATCTGTTGAATATAAAGACACCACAAACAAAGTTTACGAAACCACTGCTAAGCTAACTCACGATAACACTCCATCTCGTTCTAGCGATGGAAAAACCGGTGAGCCATCTGATAATAGATTACTTCAAGTCATCTACCCAAGCGGAGTCAATTCCACTACATCAAATACCTACTATAGCTCATTCGGTATGATGTCCAACCTATTCGGTGCCGATGATTATAGATACAATAACGAAACAGTAGAAAATGGCTATTATGGCGGAAGTATGTATTCTAACTACAAGCTTAGAGACTTCTACCCTAATGACCTTGAATGGAATGATGGTTCCACTAATGAATGGAACTTCTATGTTGTTTCCCAAACTGATTCAACTGTCACCCTCCATTTCGTAAATACTGCTAAATAACTTATAGCCCTTGGAATTAAATCCTTGGGCTATTTTCGTATGATAAAACCAAGTGGAGCAACAATCTTCTTGGTTTTTCTTTTTTTATTACCAATTTAATTAAATTAGTAACCGAATTTATCCTTTTTGCCTATTTTTAACCTCAATAATCCTAAAACCCTTTAAATTTTTAATTTAATGGTTGCAACTTTTTATTTTGTCATTATGTTATATAGGCAACCTCACGGAATGATGAGGTTTTTACTACTGAATCTCATATGAGTTTAGTGAGAAAGGAACATTTATGAAAAGCAAAATTTTAAAGACTTTATCTGTTGTTGCTTTATTAGGTGTTGGAGTTATTGGTAGCGTTGCTTGCGAAAGCAAATCATCTACCGAACCATCTACATCCGAACAAGAAGCAAATGAAATCATCGCTAGTGCAACTAGTGTTGATATCGGAAGCACAATCGTTTTAAGACTAAAGAAGGCCGAAGAAGGCGTCAAATGGATTTCTAGCAACGTCAAGATTGCTACAGTTGACAATGAAGGTACCGTCACTGGTGTTGGTGAAGGTGATGTCACTATTACTGCCATGACTAGCGAAGGCAAACTCGAAATCAAGATTACCGTCACTGATCCAGAAGCCAATATCAGAGGCAACATCGTATTTGATGAAGCCAAGGTACCAAGCGAAATCGTTATCGGTGATGATAATGCCATCAATGTTGAAGACTTTGTCACTGTTACAAAAGTCAAGAACTGGACATTATCTAGTGAATCCGAAACCATTGAAATCGATGGGCACAAAGTTACCGGCGTTGATTATGGTGATTTCTTATTAACCATCAAAGCCGGTAAGACAAAAAGAGCCATCGAAGGAAAAGTTGTCTCCAAAGGCAAAATTAAATTCAATAAGTTCATTGATTCTATCGATAGCAACTTCACCATCATGAATAGCATCACTGGTATTGAATTCGTTGATAAGGATTTCTATGCAGTTCTTGGAGCGTCTGGCGAAAATAAAGATGACTTCAACTTCGAAGGTTCAATGAAAGGCAAAGATGGCAAATATTATGCCTATACTGCCGTTGCTAGAGCAAATAAAAATGATGAATTAGAATTCGTTGCCGATAAATTCAAAGTCACCCCTGGTAGAGGACGTTCCCCAGAATCATATGGATTCGCTGCCTTCAATTCCGATGACAATGTCGGTGGAGCCAAATGGGAAGAAATGGTTAACAAAGGTGAACCTACCGGAGCCTATTTACTTGAAGCTGTTGCTATTGATGAATATGACACCAACGTCAGCACACTTTATGAAAGATTAGCCCCTGGCGCCTTCTTATTTATCGAACAATTCGTTCAACAAGCTACCAAAGCCGAAGTTGCCGGAATAGTCGCTTTATTAGGAGCCGACGAAACATTTGCAATGTTCTATCCAGTCGCCTCTAATGGCCAAATCGTCCAAAAGATTTCCTATAGAGGTAGCGAATTATCATTAGGTGTACAAATCTCCGACGTCGGAACTACTACTGTTGCCCCTGTTGCAAGTTGGATGGCAAACCCAGTTTATCCAGAAGCCGTTGATATCTCTGCCTTAACAAATTTCTTTACCAACATGCAAGAAAAGAAGACCTTCTCCGCAACTGCTAAAGCTAGCTGGGTCAATTCTAAAGGCGAAGCAATCGATTGCCCATCTGGATTAAAAGTAAAGGCCGATGATGGCAAATTAACCGAAGTCCTCCCAACATTCGAAATGGAGTCCCACGCTAATGCCGATGGCATCTATAAGAAAGTAACTGGACTAAATAGCTATTTCAATGCTGGACTAGGAACTAGCGTAGATAGCACCACGCTTCTATTCACCGCTAACGGAAGCTTATATACTTCCTCTGCCAAAACTGTTGATGGAATCGAAACCTTCTCCGATCCAGTTGTCAATACCGAATCCAAGATGACTGACATCTGGGACAAATCCCTAGAGGTTCCAACTGCCGTCATAATAAATCTTGGCGATGAAACAAATCCAGAAACTCTTCTAGGAGATGCTTCATTTGTTTCTAAGACTGTTAGCGAAACCGATTCTTCTACCACTTGGATCATGAACCATAACGGCGAAGATGCCGATATCAATGTCGGCGGTGTCAATTATGTCACTGGCGTCAATGCTGCCATGATGTACCAAACTGATCACCTATCCTCTATCTATATCTGCTTCTGGATGGGAGTACAAGGTTGGATCTACGATGCCTGTACCTTAAGCTTTGTCTTAAGCGGCGATGGCTCTGCATTAACCTATACATTAGACTTCCAAGCTGGCGAAGATATCCATTACATCGCTACCATTACCTATTCTGGTGTTGGTACTGATGCAATGCCTGAAGCTGCTAAAACTCTTATTGCTAGCAAAAAGGCCTAATTAACCTAATAATCCGATTAGCCTCTAGAGCAAAATCTAGGGGCTTTTTCTTTAGCCTATATAAATAACCATAATAACCATTAATTAA
>DAVZIW010000036.1:0-12718 GCA_052273085.1 Candidatus Alloenteromonas sp. | reverse complement strand
AAGTAATGTACGTTTTGTGCTTTCATGCTTTATATTCCAAACTTATGTAGTCCCAAGGCATCCTTATCTTGTCCAATAAAAACTTTGGTTCCTTAACAATGGTACCATCTTCTTTTGTAACATAGGTAAGCTTTCTCATGCCGGTTAAAACATAAGCCTTACCTTGAATCATATTGTCTTTTAAAGGTCCAACATTACGAGAGTCATCGCTATGTGCTCCGATTCTATTATCCCCCATCACAAAGTACTCATCGTCTTTTAATTTTGTTTCAATAGTAGCCTTCGTAACGGTACTTCTACCTTCGATATAGTATTTAGTTCCATCGGGAAGATCTGGAAAATCATCAAGAGTATATAAATTAGGAAGAACCTCTGAAGTTCCGTCTTCATGGGTTATAGTTGTCTTTCCCCAAACAGGATTATATTCAGGATCATTTTCAAATTTTATTGTCTCTCCAGGAAAGGCAATTAGACGTTTGATTTTTAAAGATGCGGAAGCATTAAGAGTAGTATATGTCTTGTCGGTATAATCAGAAGGATAATAGACAATTACAATGTCATATCTATGCAAATCCGCCTTCCAATTTCCTTTTTCTTTGGATTTTGCCCAGCCATAATCAACTATATCTCCATCTCCGTTATCACCAATATTCCAAGTCAAAGGAGTATATGAATCAGTTGGTTTATTATATCTAAAACCTTTTGAATTTAGTGTTGGATACATAGAAGCTCCGCTAACATAAAAAGGTTCTCCGTATTTTGCAGAAAGATAAACTACATTACTTGAAATAGCCAAGACAGCCAAGAAAATAACCAATAGGATTACATCAATGACAATGACCCACCATTTCGGTTTTTTCTTTAAGGGTTTTATTTCCCCTAGTACTTGATTTTCTAAATAATTATCAGGCATCGCAACAAATTATAATCTTTACTTAATAAAGTAAAAAGAAATATTGCCTACTAAGACAATTATTTTAAAGTACCTATAAACTGAGTGGCTTCGGCTCCATCAATATTTGCAGCCATTAAAATATTGGAGAATTTAACATCTCCAAAACTATTTTTATGAGGTCTATTATCTAGTTCTAATAGACACCTAGCATAAAAAGCATCGCCTGCGCCTCTAGGATCAACAACATTTAATGGGAGGCAAGTTGCTTCGTAGCTTCTATCTTTATAATAACAAACGCTTCCTTCTACTCCCTTTGTAATAAATAAAAGCACACCAGGTTTTAAATATTTTTTTATAAAGTTCGCTACCTTTTGGTTTCTTGCCAAAAAGTTATATTCTTCATCATTCATTTTAACGATGTCAAATTCCTTCAAAACTGATAAATAAATATTCCTGGCTACTACTTTGTTTTGATATAAATCTAGTTTCAAATTGACATCGAAAGAAGAAAAACATTTATTCTTTTTAATTTGCTTCAAAAATGAATTAATAACTACACGCCCCTTCTTGTTTGCTAATAAGAAAGAACCAAAATGGACAATATCGCCTTGATGGATTGATAATTTTAAATCTTTGTCAAATTGATAATCAGCTCCATGATTTCTAATATACTCAGTATGTAGATTCCCATCTTCTTCATAATTTATCGAAAGGGTAGTATTTGCTTCTTCGTTACTAAAAATATGAAGTCCTTTAAATGGGTATGTCTTTGCTTTTTCGCCCAAGACCTTGCCAAAATAATCATTGCCAGTAACCCCATAGAAAGAAGCATCCCCTCCATTACGAGCAATATTAGTAGAAACAATAAAACAGTCCCCACCAGGAACTCCTACCATTTCCAAATTGGATTCACCTTCTTTTTTGGTAATATCCAATAAGATCTCTCCAATGCAAACAACCATTACTAACCTCAGCAAGATAAAAAACTTTAGTTTTATTCCATTCAGTTACTATTATCCACTAGTTTGAGGAAATAATAAATCTATTTAGCACTTTATTTTATTAACTATTTCTTATTTATGACTAGCTAATCCATTATAAATTGAAATTTGTCAATTTTAGTTTTCTAAATTTATGTCAATGAAAAATATTTTTCTATCTTCACTCCATTACCTAAGAAAAACAAAAAACCGCCCCTTTCGAGACGGTCGTCACATGTAAATTTATTAATAGATTAGTCGATGGTTTTGATACGTGCGGCCTTACCAGAAAGCTTGCGCATGTATGTAATCTTATTTCTTCTAACCTTACCTCTTTTGACCACTTCGATTTTGGAAATGGATGGAGAGTTTAATGGGAAGGTGCGTTCGACACCAATACCAGAAGAGATCTTTCTAACGGTGAAAGTTTCGGAAACTCCACCACCGCGTCTAGACATAACGACGCCTTCGAAAGCTTGATTACGTTCCTTCTTGTTTTCGATGATACGAACATAAACTCTGATTGTATCACCAGAAGAGAAAGAAGGTATGTCATGGCGAAGCTGACGGGCAGTAATTTCATTAACGATATTATTGTTCATGAATATTCCTCCTTTAGCTAAGTTTGTTTTTCTCCTCAGGTTCATACCCTTGTGACGTTAGGTAGCGGAGCCTGCGTAGCGCTTTAAGCGCGTTGATAATTCTATGCCATTAAGGGAGTATAAAGCAAGTAAAACATTCCTATTTATTTATAATAAATATATGGGTTAAGCAAAAATGCTTGACACCTATACCAATGGATAATAGAATACCCCTGCTTAAAAAAGTAAAGGAATTTAAAATTATGGTAAAAATCAGATTAACTAGAATCGGACGTCATGATGATCCAGTCTATCGTATCGTCGCCGCTGATTCCCACTATGCTAGAGATGGCAGAATCGTCGAACAAATCGGCACCTATGACCCAAAGCAAGGCGAAGAAAAAGCCATTGTTGATGAAGAATTAGCCCTCAAGTGGTTAAATAATGGAGCTCTTCCAAGTGATTCAGTAAGAGCCATCTTCACCAGAAAAGGCATCATGGCCAAATTCAGCGTAGGCAAAAAGGTAAGTAAATAATGGATAGAGACTACGAAGCATTGCTTCATCCTCTCATCGATCCGCTTGTAGAGCATAAAGAATCAATAATGATTCGTACTCTCCCAGGTGAAACAGATAGAGACGTCACCGTCCTTATCGTTGCCGAAGATGAAGATACTGCTCGTCTTATCGGCAAAAAGGGTACTGTTGCCAATGCACTTAGGGAAATTGTTTCCATTGCTGGCAAAGCAGATAACTCCAACCAACGCATCCATTTGAAGTTTGAAAGCTTCGATGATAATAAAGATAGCGGAGAAAGCGAGAAGTAATTCTCGTTTTTTTGGTTAATATGGAAAAATTATTAATTGGATACATTGGAAAGCCATTCGCCTTAAAAGGAGAAGTAAAGATTATCCCAGAAACTTCTTTTATTGAGGATAGATATATAAAAGGGAGGAAGCTCCTATTAGAAAATCCAAAGACAAAAGAAACGTTCGAGGATGAAATCACTTCTGTTAGATTTGGGGCAAACTCCACTACAATCACATTAAAAAACCATCCAACAATAGATGATGTAGAATCCCTCTATAGATTTAATATTTATATAGATAAAGATGAAGCCCCTATGCCAAAAGGAACTTATAGGATTGCTTCTTTATTAGACTGCACCGTCTTAGATAAAGAAGGAAACAAATTAGGCGTAGTCAAAGACGTTTTAACTTACGCTCCAAAATCAATCCTTAGGGTTGGCAGAGAAAAGAAAAAGGATTTCTTCGTACCTTTTGTAGATGATTATTTGCTCAATATTGACCTAGAGAAAAAAGAAATCACAATTCTAGTCGTACCGGGGATGTTATGAAAATAAGCATTTTAACCTTATTCCCGGAGATGTTTGATGGGTTCACCTCTAATTCCATCATCAAAAGGGCAATCGGAAAAGGACTTGTAGAAATTGAATTAGTAAATATTCGTGATTTTACAAAAGATAAATATAACCGTACAGATACCCCTCCAGTCGGAGGAGGTGCTGGTTTAGTCCAAAAGGCCCAGCCCATCGTTGATGCTTTATCTAGCGTTAAAACACCTACTTCCTATTCGATAATAATGTCTCCTAGGGGAAAAACA
This sequence comes from Candidatus Alloenteromonas sp., assembly GCA_052273085.1. Taxonomy (GTDB): domain Bacteria; phylum Bacillota_I; class Bacilli_A; order RFN20; family CAG-826; genus Alloenteromonas. Next base: position 8,640 of record DAVZIW010000036.1, on the reverse strand, counting down.
TATTCTCAATCGGATGCAAAACGTTTCTCAAAGCTAGACCACCTAATAATAGTATGTGGTCATTATGAAGGAATCGATGAAAGAGTTAATTCCTATTGCGATGAATCCATCTCCATCGGAGATTATATCCTTACAGGTGGAGAAATACCTGCAATGGGAATATCCGACTCCGTTATACGTCTTTTAGATGGGGCTATATCATCTTCATCATTAGAAGACGAATCGTTCAACTCAGATTTATTAGAATACCCCCAGTATACCGAACCATACGATTATAACGGAGAGAAGATCCCTGCCATATTATATTGCGGCAACCATCAAGCTATTAACAAATGGAGAAGGAAACAATCCTTATACTTAACTAGAAAGCATCGTCCTGATTTATTTAGCAAGATAGAATTAAGCAAGCAAGATAAGAAATTACTTGAAGAAATTGATTCTAATATAACTCCAAAATGGGAGATAGATGCAATAGAAAAAGGAAGGAAATTCAAGAAGGAGTAAAATCCTTCTTTTTTAATCTAAAAAAGCCTGGCATAAACCAGGCTTCATCAACAATCGAATTTAGAATTAAAAGAAAGTTCCTTCGCTTTTTTCCTTCATCTCTTGGCTAGCAATGTATGGAATACGGGTTGTATATCCAGCCTTAGCAGCAACAATCATCTTGGTTGGCCAAGCAAAGATTTCGGTGTTCCATCTAGCAACGGTATCATTATATAGTTCCCTAGCAGCAGTAATTTCGTGTTGTAAGTAACTATTTTGTTGCATGGCATCAGCAATTTCTTTATGAGCTTTGATATCAGGATAATTTTCAAAAGCAATGTTGATGGAACGGGAAACTGTATCAAGTTTGGCACCTAATTCGTTTCTAGCTTCATCGCTGACTGGTCCATTGTTACCTCTATATTTAGCAACATCGGTAAAAACTGATTTATCTAAGTCGATTGCCTTGTCTAATAATTTGGCAACGTTTTGAAGGATAGTGACTCTTTGGACTTGATAGTTATCAATTGTTGAAGCGTCATGTTGAATCTTCTGTTGAAGAGCTTGGAGATAGCTTCTAGCCTTGATTTTCATAACGGCAAAAACTATTCCTGGGATGATTAATGGGAACCATAAAAACACTTGGAAAAGAGTAGAACGCCAGTCGGTCTTGACTTGAACTTTCTTGTCAATAACGTGAACGTCTCTGCCTTCAGTGTTAACAGGATCAAGAGTTTCGTCTAATTCATTAGCCATAAATAGTAACCTCCTATAGATATATAAATTATTACTATCGCAAAATATTATCCCTTATTTGAGGGCGAGAAGGTAGTATGAATTTCATTATCTTTACTAACATCAATCTCGCCACCCATCAAGGCAAGTAATCCTCTTTCAAAATGGGCACCTCCAAAGCCAAATAATGATTGGCCAAGGTCTGCTAACTTCTGTTTATAATCGATATTTGTAGAGTTGATTTCAGTAACTACAATTGGAGAAACTTTCGTGACTTTATCATATTTAATCCAATGGACTGGAACCGAATGCAATTTCCCATCTCCACCCATCTTTTGGATATAATCAACCATCGGAGTGGTCTTAAATGAAGTCGCTAAAATCTTAACTTCATCAGATTTACCAACTTTATTGGATGTAACTACTTTTAATAACAATGGAAGACTTTCGTCAGCTTCTTTAGGTCTATAGTATGATTGATCTAAAGTATTGGCCATTACTTCTTGTTCATAAGAAGATACATTCGAATATATTCCTTCCTCATAGATAAATTCCTTTGTTTTATGCATTTGATATAGAGGAATGGAAAGAAGAGGGGCTAAATCAAAGAACAAATTCTTGATGAAAGAGTCGCAATAGGAAACAAACCTTGTTTTCATTTCCTCAAAATCATAACCAGCGAAATTAGCTGGGTCTCCGCTATAATCAAAGCTTTGGGAATGGACAGAAGCAACGCTAGTAAGCATCTTGTTCTTAACCATATAGAAATCATCGCCGAAAGGTTCAGGATTAGTGATGATATCTAGCATGTTTTGCTGGGCAAGAGGAGTAAATAACAATCTGAATTGGACTTCGTTATCTCTATCTACCGCGCCAAAGAAGACATCGAATTCATCATTACCCATTGGGGTAAATCCACTTTTGCCAGTCTTTAAGGCTTTCTCTGCTAATTTAGTTAATTCTTTAGCTTTCTTTGTGGCGACTTTCCTTCTAGTCTTTTCGTCCATCTTGTCGCCTCCGCCTGGTTCCCTAGTAAAACTAAGATCAGGTGCGGCTTCGTTTCCATAAATCAAACGAGTTTCATCTGCATAAGATGGGGCTGGATGGACACTAGTGGCAGTAAGAGTCTGGGTGTGGGTTGTCGAATAAGATTTGCCATCGCTTCCCCTGGAATAAGTAGTCCAGGTTATAACAATGCTGCCTGTATAGGTCTTGTTTTCCATCTCGCAGGAGAATACTTTCTCAAGGACAAATGGATTCCCTTGGATATTACCCGAAATTACTCCCAAAGTAGATTCTTTTTGTTCATAGGCTTCTGGAAATCCAAATTTATCAACTAAATATGCCAATCTAGCAGGAGAAAAAGTAGGATCTAAATCGATAATCGGGGTAGCCTTTTCCATGACTACCAAAGGCATATTCCAATCAAATAAGGCATTTAAAGACATCATATCCCCATAGCAAATCTGTAATTTGTTCTGGGTCTCAGCCTTTAGTTTTTCTAATTCCTCGTTAAATTTCTTGCTTTCATTATTAAATTTCCTAAACAAGAAAATAAAACCAATGCCAGCAGCAATCAAAACTATTCCAATTAGAAGCATAATCCAATTGAAATTGCCTGGAGCCATCGTTAAAAATGTAAATAGTAGCAATAAGGCACCAGCTACAAAGAAAAGGGCCATAAATATTGCAGTAACAATCTTCTTGGTATTTGATGAAGATAGTTCCCCTTCTTTCTTCTTTTGTCTTTCTAATGCCAAATTATATTCTTTGACATGGATTGCATTAGCAGCAGTATCGACTTCAGATTTAACTTTTAAGTCATCAAAAGCCTCAAGGGCAGCTTGATGGTATTTGTCCTTAAGTTCCTTGTTATAAAGGTCGCGGGGTTTAAATAATACTTCTTCGGCCATAATTTACTCCTATCTAAACGGAGGGAATCCAGCTTGTCCCTTGCCGCTTTTTTGGTATTGCTTTAATTGTTTCATCATAAGTTTTGATTGGTCATATTTCCTAATGACACGATTAACATCGGCATTAGTTAAGTCCACATCCTTTGGCAATCCTATTTTTATGGGAATAACGCAATATTTCAGGATGTCTTCTTTCGTATGGAGTCATTGAATTGATGACAGATTCGAAGATTTTCATCTCTTTTTCTGCCATGTCTTTTTGTTCATCAGTTATTTTTGGCATACCAGGAATCATCTTGGCAATAGAGCCAAGCGAGCCTAATCGCCTAACCATTTTCATTTGCTTAAGCATGTCTTCAAGGGTAAATTCCCCATCCATCATCTTCTTGGCTTCTCTTTCGGCTTCTTTCTCGTCGATATTCTCTTTAGCCTTTTCTACTAAAGTAACAATATCGCCCATCCCAAGAATCCTATCCGCCATTCTTGAAGGATAGAAAATCTCCATATCGGATTTCTTTTCGCCAATACCAGCAAACTTAATTGGTAAACCAGTCAAATATTTAATAGATAAAGCCGCGCCGCCTCTAGCATCGCCATCGAGTTTGGACATGATTAATCCAGTCAGTCTAAGCGAACTATTGAAAGCATTGGCTACGTTAACGCTATCTTGACCAGCGGCAGCATCAACTAAAAGCAATACTTCTTCAGGATGGACTACATGGTTGATTTTCTTTAATTCTTCCATTAATGTCTCATCTATTTGAAGTCGGCCAGCCGTATCTAGAATAAGGACATCCGTATGTTCTTCAAGAGCTTTTTCTTTAGCCTTAATTGCTATATCGACTGGATCTTGTATGCCTAAAGTAAAGAAAGAACAACCTACATCATTAGATACTGTCCTTAACTGATCAATAGCGGCAGGACGATATACGTCAAGGGCACCAAGCATGACCTTCTTGCCTTCTTTTTGCATTAAATATGCTAATTTACCGGCAGTTGTAGTCTTACCTGTGCCTTGAAGACCTACTAACATGATTGTAGTAAGCCCGCCTTTTGTATAATTGATCCCGTTTTGTTCGTCTCCTAATAGGGATTCAATTTCATCATGGACAATCTTAACAACCATCTGGGAAGGATTGACTTTGGAATAGACATCTTGCCCAATGGCTTTTTCTTTAACATCATTTACGAATGATTTGACAACCTTAAAATTGACGTCAGCTTCTAAAAGAGCAACTCTAATCTCTTTTAGCATCTCGTCCATATTGGCTTCACTTAGCCTGGATTGTCCCCTTAATTTCTTAAATATTTGACCAAAGCGGTCAGATAATGATTCAAATGCCATCTTTTATCACCCTTCCTAAAGACTCGAATAACTTTAACCTAGTCGCTTCATCCTCAACTGCCATTATTGAATCAATAGTAGCATTTATATCAAGTCTTTTTTGATATAAACCGAGAATGTCTTCGAAATATTCTAAATTAGAAATAGCTTTATGAATAGAATCAGATACAGCAGATTTGGAGACACCTAATTCATTTGATATCTCAGATAAAGACAAATCAAAACCTAGATAGTTCTCTAGATCCTCTTTTTGCCTAGAACTGAGCAACCCTCCATATATCTTAAAGAGGGCATATTGCCTTTCTTTTTCCTCGACTAGATTATTTTCCTTCATCTTCATTTCCTAATAGAAGTCCATAAAGGTATTTAGATAAATCAAATTCCTCTAGGTCTTCCATTCTTTCGCCTAAGCCCATGAAACGGACAGGAACACCTAATTCATCTCTAATAGAAAGGATAATCCCTCCTTTAGAAGTTCCATCCATCTTAGTAACTACAATTCCAGATAAAGAAGATACTTCCTTAAATGCCTTAGCCTGGATTACCCCATTTTGTCCAGTAGTCGCATCTATTACTAAAAATGTTTCCTGTGGAGCACCTTCGATTTCTTTATTCAATACACGGCTAATCTTGCCTAATTCTTGCATTAAGTTTGATTTAGTCTGGATTCTTCCTGCCGTATCTACGATTAATAAATCAATATCCTCGGCTTTGGCGCGTCTAGCCCCATCAAAAGCAACTGAAGCTGGATCAGATTCAGGCGCACCAAAAACAATTGGGACATCTAATCTAGAAGCCCAAACCTTAAGCTGTTCGACTGCACCAGCCCTAAAAGTATCAGCCGCTACTAGCATTACCTTTTTGCCCTTATTTTTATATCTATAGGCTAATTTAGCGATCGTAGTAGTCTTGCCGACTCCATTAACACCTTCAACTAGCAATACAGTTGGTTTAGAAGAGAAATTGATTTCATTTTCAATCTCGCTTCCGCTAGTTGCGTAATCGACAAACATCAAGTCGATAAGAGCTTCATTAATCTTAGCTGGCTCAGTTAGATTTTCTTCTTTTGCCTTTTCAAGTAATTCTTCGCAAAGCTTAATAGATAAAGATACCCCTACATCAGCCTCGATTAATATTTCTTCTAATTCCTCAAAATAGGAAGAATCTATTTTTGAATAACGTTTTGAAAGTTCATCTAGCCTAGAGGCAAAAGCCTTCCTAGATTTAGCTAATCCTTTCTCATATGTCTTTGTAGATTCATCTTCTTTCTTAGATGAAAACTTATTCTTTAAAAACGAAAATAGTCCCATAATTACAACCCTTGCTTTGGAAGAGACATCCTAGATAAAGCATCTTTAGCCGCTTCAGTCTCGGCGGCCTTCTTATTATGCCCTTCCCCTTTTCCAATTTGATTACCTTCGAAATAGACGGCTGCGACGAATACCTTTTCCATCGGAGTCCCTCTTTCTTCGATAATCTTATAGACTACAGATTCCTTATTATCGGCCTGCATGGCTTCCTGAAGATATGATTTAGGATTAATCGTGTAATCAATCGTGGCGTTCTTTATATCTTCATCGAATATCTTCCTAACAAAATTAAGGGTAAAATCACATCCCTGGTCTAGATAAAGTGCCCCGATGAAAGATTCAAATACATCTTCTAGCAAAGGAATATTATTCTTCGCCTCTTTTGAGAAGCTAGGACCGACTTTTATATATTCATTTAATCCAAGTTTCTTACAATAAGCAGCTTCTGAAGAAGAACGGATAAACTGGGCTTTTAAGATGCTTAATCTGCCTTGCTCCATCTCCGGATGATAAAGATAGCAAAGCTCGGATACAATCATCCCTACAATGGAATCGCCTAGGAACTCAAGGCGTTCGTAATCTTGATGCCTAGTGCCTGCCATCCCATTATATGAAGAGTGGGTAAAGGCGAGGCGATACAATTCCTCATTTTTTGGTAATATCATGAAACGCCTATATAACGGCATAAATTCTGAACTCATAAGATAAGTATAACAAATTTCTCCTTTCTTTTAGGCAAGAGAAACTAAAGATGTTTCCTTTTTGGCTTTCGTCAATATGTATCTAAAGCCTTCTTCATCTTTATTCTTAAGAATAAATGAAGCATCTTCCCTAGCTTTTTCAAACATTTTTAAATCCGAGACAATGGAAACAAAATTGAAGCAAGGAAGGCCACTTTGCTTTACTCCAGCTAAAGTTCCAGGTCCTCTTAATCTAAGGTCTTCCTCGGCTATCTTAAATCCATCGTTTGAATTAATTAATACGTTTAGTTTCTCTACTTCCTCCGTTTTGGAATTAGCAAGCAGGCAATAAGCTTTCTTGCCATCCCTACCTATCCTACCACGTAATTGATGAAGTGAGGATAAGGAAAAACTTGTAGGCTCATAAACTATCATTAAAGATGCATCTTTTACATCAATTCCGACTTCTACAATCGAGGTGGCAACTAGAATTGGGGTCTCTCCGCTCTTGAATTTATTAATCGCCTCTTCTTTTTCTATTTCGCTAAGCTCCCCATGACATAAACCTACCAAATTAGGGAATAAAGAAGAGAGCCTTTTATATACATCTAAACAAGATGCATTGCCTTCTTTGCTAGATATAGATGGGGCGATTACATAGGCTTTCTTATGGTTATCCAAAACAAATTTAAGCCCCGATATTATCTTAGGAGAGTTTTCATCTACTAAAACTGTTTTGACATCACGTCTAGAAAATGGGAATGTTGAAATAGTAGAAACATCTAAATCACCATATAAAGTAAGAGCCAAAGTCCTAGGAATCGGAGTCGCACTCATCAAAAGGAGATCTGCTTCATCTCCTTTAGATGCCAATAAACTTCTTTGGTTAACCCCGAATTTATGTTGCTCATCAATGATTGCAAATCCAAGGCCAGGATAGATTACATCTTTAGAAAATAAAGCATGTGTCCCGATTATTACATCTATTTCATTATTCTTAATTCTTTCTAATAATTCGTTTCTTTCTTTTCCTTTAACTGAACCAGTAAGTAATGCAATTTTTATTCCTAAAGGACTTAAAATGGAGGAAAAATAATCAAAATGCTGCTTTGCTAACGAAGAAGTCGGTGCCATTAAGGCAGTCTGGCTATTTCTTAGATAATTAATATAGGTCGCAATTAAGGCAACTAAAGTCTTTCCGGTCCCGACATCCCCTTGCAATAAGCGATACATCAAATTAGGACCACACATATCTTTTTCAATAGTCTTCACTGCATTTTCTTGATCTAGAGTCAATTTAAAAGGCAAGGAAGATATAAAACTCTCTAACTTATTAATATCTATATCTTTATTCTTGCTTTTCCTTAACGAGGCATTTTCTTCCCTAATCAAAAGATTATGCAAAGAGAATTCCAAAGCCTCTTCATATTTTAATACCCTTAACCCCTGCCTAATATCTTCATTATTTATAGGAAGATGGACTTTATTCAAGGCTTCTTCTTTTGAAATAAGACGGTACTTACTTCTAAAATAGGCAGGTATTTGGTCAAATATCTTACCTTGTTCCTCTTTTAGTGATTTCTTTACTAATGAAATAAATAAATGGGGTGGGTAACTAGCAGGCAAAGAATAAACAGGTGCAATCCTGCTAGATAAAGAAGATACTTTCTTAAAAGAAATCATATTCATCTTATGACGTTTCTTATCATAGATGCAGGAAAGGATGATTTTATCATCTCCAAAAGTTTCTTTTCCTAAATAAGGACGATTCCATGCGATAATTTCATAATCTTCATTATCTTCATCATTATGAAAATAGAATGAAACATTGTTAGATGAAGAAAACCTGAGCGTTCTTATATTCCCTTCTATTTTTCCTTCTAATACAACCCTTTGTTTATCGACTAAATTAGCAAGTTCTTCTTTAGGGGTCGCGAAAAAATATTCGTATTTCCGTGGCAAATGGGAAATAACCCCATAATAAGAATGGATACCCATTTCATAAAGCAAAGAATTTAACTTAGGGGAAGAGGTTAGCTTCATAAATATTATTTTACTATATTTTTAGCTAACTATATGTAAAAAATAGGAAAAAATCCCGTTAATAAATCAATACTTTTTAGAAAGCCCCACTTGTAATACTAAACGCAACTTAATAAACGAAAGTCGCATTT
>DAVZIW010000035.1:0-12819 GCA_052273085.1 Candidatus Alloenteromonas sp. | reverse complement strand
TGGCTGACGAATCAAAAATATACAGGCACATTCACATTCGGTGGCAGAGAGTGCAACAATATGTATCCGCCGATTATAGACAAAGAAACGTTTGATGTCGTGCAGGAAAGACTTGCTAAAAACAGATATGCTTTGGGTGGAAAGGAAACTGCAAGAGTTCCTTACTTGCTTACGGGAAAACTTTTTTGCGGTCATTGCGGAACCGAAATGGTAGCCGACGGCGGAACAAGTAAGACTGGCAAACAACATCACTACTATATTTGTAAAAAACGTCGTAGCGGTAAATGCGATAAAAAGCGTGAAAACAAAGACAATCTCGAATTATACGTTACCGCTTGCGTGAAAGAATTTTTGAGCAACCCTGAAAATGCGGAAACGGCAACAAAAGACGTCCTTGCGTATTACGATAAACGAACCGACGAGCAAAATCTGAAAAGCATCACGGCGAAAATATCAAAAATACGTCAGGAAGTATCCGAACTTACCGACGCATTCGTAAAAGCGAAAAGCGTATTATTGCAAAACTCTATCGAAACGAAAATGGCGGAATACGAAGTTTTACTTAATGATCTCGAAACACAAAAAGCACAACTCGAATTAGAACGCGGTTATAAACTGACAAAGAAAGACCTGCTTGTGTTCATTGAAGAACTGCTCAAAGGCGACATAAACGACAAAGACTACCAAGAACAAATTATAGACCACCTTGTAAGCCAAGTTTTTGTCAGTGATGACAATACCGTCGTTTATTTCAATATTCGCGGTGGCAAAGATATTGAAAAATTGACCATAGACGATACGAAAGAAGTGGTAGAAAAAGTTCAAACGCAATCGCCCCTTGCCCGCCAAATTGAAACGTAGAGGTTGATACAATAATCAACCTTTTTTTCTTTGTCAAAATTAACCATTTTTAGGAAATCTTGTGAATTTTTTTAGCGCAAAACGGCATGATTAAATCTATTATTGATAATGAGATAATGAATTTTATTCTTGAGATTGAGAAGAAGAAGGATTCTTTAGATTTGGTTAAAATTCCTATCAATTTATCAAGCAAATTCTTGAAGGCGAGTCAAAAGAAAATATAGGCTTTAGGAGCGCTATGCCTCCTGGAGTTTTATTTGCTGCTAGTAATGAAAAATGCACACCTACCTATATTCCAAGAGAATATAGCGAAATAGAATCACTTATTGATAAATTAATCGACTATGTTAATAATTTGGATTGTAAGGAAACAATACTTTAATAATTTATATACATCTAAATATTATAGAAACTAAATTATATCCATCTTGGCAATATAAAAAGGGCAGCAATAACGCTACCCAATTATGTAATTTTTATTTATCTTTGGACTCTTCCACTTCCACCGCTAGAGATAAGTTTCTTTACCTCATCGACGCTGACCATGTTGTAATCGCCTTCGATTGAATGCTTTAGGCAACTTGCGGCAGTTGCAAATTCTATCGCATCTTTTGAACTATAATCATTAACTAAGGCATATATTAATCCAGCAGAGAAGCTATCCCCACCGCCGACTCTATCGACGATATGGACATTATATTCTTTGGAGAAATAATAATCCTCTCCATCAAATAACATGCTAGCCCACTTATTATCAAAGGCACTTATTGATGTCCTTAAGGTAATGGCAACTTTCTTGAATCCGAATGTTTCCTTCAATTGCCTTGCAACATCCTTATAACCTTCTTTATTTAGCTTACCAGAATTGACATCAGTTTCGGAACTCTTGATCCCGAATACATCATTAGCGTCTTCTTCATTGCCAATGCAGACATCGACATATTTAGCAATCTCTGACATGGTGATTTTAGCTTGTTCCTTGCTCCAAAGCTTGTTTCTATAATTAAGGTCACAAGAAACTATGACGCCTCTTTTTTTGGCCTCTTTACATGCCATAATGGAGATTTTGGCCATATTTTCATTTAAAGCAGGAGTAATTCCAGAAATATGGAACCACTTGGCATCTTTAAATATTGCATCCCAATCATAATCGGTTTCTTTAGAGAAATAGAAGGCAGAATATTTACGGTCATAAATGACTTTTGAAGGTCTTTGGGAAGCACCTTTTTCTAGGAAATAGATACCCATTCTATTCTCGTTATCCCTAACAATATAATCGGTATGGACTCCATACCTTCTTAATGAATTAAGTCCAGATTGGCCAATTTCATTAGATGGCAATTTAGAGACAAAATAGGCATCAAGGCCAAAATTAGAAAGGCTTACTGCTACATTAGCCTCCCCTCCCCCAAATGTTGCTTCATAATCTCCAGATTGGACGAAACGAAGGTAATCAAAAGGCTGAAGCCTTAACATCAATTCACCAAATGTAACTATTTTCATTTTTATAACCCTCTAACTTTATTGACGGCTTCTTTGGTTTTGGAAGTCATTTCTTCTTTATTTCCTTTCATCATAAAGCTACCGCCACAGGCGATAATCTTGTTAAAAGATAGATAATCGTTGATATTATCTAGATTTATTCCTCCAGTAGGCATTACTTTAATAGAAGGGAAAGCACTGCAGATAGCCTTGATCGTCGCTAATCCACCATAATTAGAAGCTGGGAAGAATTTAACAACATTGATTCCTAAATCCAGTGCTTCCATGATTTCAGTTGGAGTAACTGTTCCTGGAAGATAAGGGATATTGTTTTCTTTACAAATAATAGCAACATCCTTACTTAAACCAGGGGAAACAATGAATTTTGCCCCTGCTTTAATCGCATCTTTACATTGAGTTGCATTTATTACAGTCCCCGCACCTAGAATTACTTCAGGGTATTTTTTAGAAATTATTTCGATTGCTTCTTTTGCAACTATAGTCCTAAAGCAAACTTCTGCAATAGGAAGTCCCCCATCAATTAAAGCCTCTATTTTATCGCTTACTTCGTCTAAGGAATTAAAAACAACGACAGGTACGATTTTTAATTCGCTAATCTTGCTATAAATATCCACTTTATTCTCCTAAAGCCTTCTTGATATTATTATAAGAAATATCTTCGACTAGATGTAATCCAGCCTCTAAAGAATATTCACCTTTTTCTATTTTTTCTCCAACAAAATTGCACAATATCCTTCTAAAGAAATCAAAACGTGAATAGCTAGAGAAACTTCTAGAATCAGTTAACATTCCAAAATTAGTCCCTAGTATGGCGTATTCTGATATGACGTCTAGATTATATTTAATCCCGCCGACTGAATCATTAAACCACCAGGCTGGACCAATAAGGACATTCCTAAATGCCCCAGAAATGCAGCTAATTGCCTTTATTGAATTTGGATTAAGGGTATATAAGACAATTGTAGGTCTATCTTTATCTTCGATTGAATCTAGTAATTTGATTAGATTATCGATATCGATTTCCTTGCTCATGACATCAAAGCCATGGTCAGGTCCAAGAGCCTTGAATTCAGGTGTATTGATATTTCTAGTAACTGCAAAATGGAGTTGGACAATCAAATTCCTCTTCTTATATTCTTTTAGAAGGAACCTAAATAGATATCCGGTGAAATAGGATTTGCTAGTTTCATCTAGATTATCTAGATTTAAGAAAGCCTTACTAGCTTCTTCTTTTGAATATATCCCTAATGGGAAATCCTTGAATCCATGGTCAGTAATCTTACATCCCTTGGATTTAAAATAATCAATCCTAGTGATAAGTGCTTTTTCTAGCTCATCTAAAGTAGCAATCTTAAATCCAACTGCTTCTTCGATCTTAGAGATATATTCCCTATTTAGGTTTAATAATTTATCTCCCCTAAATGTTGGAGTGACTTTAATGCCATCATAAGTCCCATGGTCAGCTAGATTATCAACTGGATCATCAGTAGTCGCGATAAATTCAACATTGAATTTCTTTAATAACTTCCTGACAGTTAAATCCTTAAGCTTTTCATTAGCCTTTGCATATATAGCCTCGGCATTATCTTTATTTATTTCTAGATTAATCCCGAATACTTGCTTTAATTCTAGATGTGACCAGAAATAAAGTGGATTATTGAAGCATTTTGGTAGAATCTCGCAGTATTTGAGGAACTTCTCTTTATAAGACGCATCCCCAGTTATATATTTTTCATCAACTCCTACTAATCGCATGGCCCTCCATTTATAATGGTCGCCAGCAAGCCATAATTCCCCGATATCGCTAAAAGAGGAATCATTTTTAATCATTACCTGGTTTAGATGGCAATGATAATCGATGATAGGCAAGTCTTTGACATGTTCATAAAGAGTCTTTGCCGAATTTGATTCTAATAAAATATCATCCCCGAAAAACGTTTTCATTTTGTTTCCTTCTTTACCTTGCTAATTCCTTCGAATAAGCCATTGATATAGGCGCATCCTAAAGCACGGTCATATAATCCATATCCAGGTTTGCCGTCTTCCCCGAATATATTTCTTCCATGGTCAGGTCTAACATAACCATCGAATCCATTATCGATAAGGGCTTCGACAATCTTGGCCATATCAAGGCTTCCATCATTGCTAAAATGCCCTACTTCACAGAAAGAATCATGGTCATCAGTCCATTTTACATTCCTTAGATGGGCAAAATGAACCCTACCTTGCTTGCTATATTTAGCGGCCATATGGACTAAATCATTATTTCTGCCGGCACCAAATGAACCAGTGCACAAAGTCAAGCCATTATTCTTGCTTGGAACAGCTGCAAACATCTTGTCCAAATCTTCTTCATTAGAAATAATCCTAGGAAGTCCAAATACATCCCATGGCGGGTCATCTGGATGGATAGCCATCTTGACGTTAAGTTCATCGCAGACTGGGATAACCTTATTTAGGAAATAGACAAGGTTTTGAAACAATTGCTCATGGCTAATTGATTTATATTCGTTTAATAAGCTTTGAAGTTCATCCTGGCTATAGCTTTCATCCCACCCCGGAAGATGGAGATTATTTGGATCAATCTTCTTAAAATCTTCATAAGAATAAGATAAAGAAGTCGAACCATCGCTATTTTTATGATACATCTCAGTACGTAGCCAATCGAAGACAGGCATGAAATTATAACAAATGCATTTGACGCCATACTTAGCAACACGCCTAATGTTTTCGATATAATTTGCAATATATTTATCTCTACTTGGCTTGCCCATTTTTATATCTTCATGGACAGGGATAGATTCGATTACTTCCATTTCTAGCCCATTAGAAGAAGCGGTATCTTTTAGCAATTTAATTGATTCTTCTTTCCAGACTTCACCAACTGGAACATCATAAACGGCAGTGACAACTCCGCTTAGATTTGGGATTTGCCTTAAATAAGTTAGAGGGATGCTATCTTTTAATCCATACCATCTAAATGTTAGTTTCATTTATGCTTCCTCCTAGATTAATTTATTTTACTAGCTTCATCATAAGCAGTTTTGATTGCATTTTCTATCGTATTGGGCTTACCTTGTAAACAATCGCCAATATAGACAACATTTGCAACTCCTTCTAGCTCGAACTTATTCTTGCTTGAAGTTAAAGCAGTTACGATGGTATCCCCATAAATCTTTTCTTGCTTGATTACATTGCCGTTTTCATCAAGGACATCGACATTTACCCCATCTAAATCAAATGATCTTATCTTGTTTAATAGATGGATTTTTACATCATGTTCCTTGAATGATTTATTGATGGTTGGGAGAATTGTCGAGCTTTCTTCTTTGGCAATTTGCTTTTGCATTTCAATTATCTCGACTTGATGTCCTCTTTCTGCTAGATATTCAGCAGTTTCGACTCCAACTAAGCCTCCACCACAAACAATGACTTTGCCAAATGGGATTTCCTTATGGGCCAAGATATCCCAAGAAGAAAGCACATTAGGATTATCTATGCCTTCGATTCTAGGCTTGGCGTTGCTTGATCCGACTGCTACGAAAACATAATCAAAATTAGAAGCGTCTTCTTTCTTGAATTCTTTGTTTAGATGAATCGAAACGCCTAATTCAGCCAAAGCAGCCTCGAAATAATTGATTATCCTAAGCATTTCTTCTTTCCTTGGAGGAACGCTAGCGATATTGATTTGGCCACCGACTTTTAGACTCTTTTCAAATACTTCGACTTGATGTCCTTTTAAAGAAAGTACCCTAGCAGCTTCTAGTCCAGCAACTCCAGCTCCAACTACAGCAATCTTATAGCTATGTTCGGCTTTAACGATATGCTTAGTGGCTTCATATCCGTTCTCGGCATTAAGTACGCAAGAGAGGAATCTTCTAGAAGTAATCGCATCGGTGCAGCCTTTGTTGCACATGATGCATTCTCTAATTTGATTAGCCTTTCCTTGTTCTATCTTAGAGGCGAAATCAGGATCAGCTAATAAAGAACGTCCATATCCAATCATGTCACAGACGCCACCAGAAAGAAGAGCTTCGCCGGCTTTTGGAGTCAAAACCCTGCCAACAATAGAAAGAGGGATGGTTGTTGCTTTCCTAATTTGCTTACATTCTTCAATCATGAATGCATAGTCTCTAGTTCCCATGGCTGGGATAGTATCGTTCATATTGCCAGTATGGTTAGCCTGGGCAACATGGATCATATCTACTCCTTCTTTTTCAAGTAAGGCAACTAATTTAGCAGCTTCTTCGATAGGAAGTCCGCCTTTTCCAAGTAAAGAGCCATCTTTTTGTTTGGTTATTATAGGAAGCTTATATTCGATAATCATATCGCCACATACTTCCTTAATCGCCTTAACTACCATCAAGGCAAATTTGATTCTATTTTCAAAAGATCCACCGAATTCATCATTTCTTTTATTGATGATTGGAGAGCATAAAGAACCAACTAATCTATCCCCATGAATCTCAACTACATCGATTCCGGCTTCTTTCATCCTTAAGACACACTGCTGGAACTTAACCAATATTTCTTCTAATTGAGTTCTAGTTACTTCATTAACATAATAAAGCATGTCATGATGGAGCTTAGCCCTGCCTTCTTCTATTTTTCCTGCTGCAAATAATTTAGATAAAGCAACTGCATCATATTCAGGATGGAATATTTGAAGACCGACTTTTGCGCCATATTGATGGATATTGTCTGCTAATTTCTTAAATCCGGGAATCTGGAAATCAGAGAATAGTTTTGGGGTTGGGGAAAATGTTGGGATCGGTACGACATCACCTAAAACTATATAAGAAGTCCCTCCTTTTGCTAATCTAGTATAGAAAGCAAGGGATTGTTCCCCGATTGAGCCATCTTTTTCTTCATATCCAGTTGTAAGAGGTGGGAACATGATACGGTTTTTGAAAACTACATTTTTTACAATTAATGGTTTAGCTAATTTCATAAATTAATTTCCTCCATTTTCTAAAAAGTCCATGAATCTATCGATATATTCTTTTTCGATTTCTTTTGAATAATTGCCGTTAGAGATGATATCTAATACGTTTTCGCTAAATTCCTTCCAGCAGCTATTTTCCTTCGTAGGTATTATTGGATAGAATTTGACATCATTATCCCTAGCAGCGAAATAATCCCCCATCGCATCTCCTAGCATGATGACATTTTCTTTCTTATAACCTAATTTAAGTGCGTTCCTAATTATATCTTTCTTGCTACCTTCATCTTGACAGGCAACAAAGACAAAATAACCTAGTAATCCTCTTTGCTTCCATTCATTATTGACGGCATCTTTATTCGCACTAGATACCCCAAGAAGAGAAGCAAACTTCGAGGCTTTTTCTAATGATTCCTTAACGTAACTAAATTCGTTTGGAAGTGGTAATTTAGCAATTTCTTCATTAACTAAAATTGACCATTCTATCGCCTTTTTAATTACATAATTAGAAGAATCGTGATTCAATTCATCCTTTAATAATTTGATATCAAAACGAGGTGTGGCGTTTACCCAGGAATAGAATTTCTCCTCATCAGCAAAATGGATGTTATATTTCTCATTGATATAGATAAGGATTTCCTTTAATCCCTGGAAACGGTTTATACCTCTATCTTTGCTATATAGATTTGTATGGTTCCAATGATTTAGGATATCATCGATATTGGAAGTAATTCCAAATACTTTGATAAAGCATGGACCAAAGCAAGAAGTATGCTTGATGGTCATTGTATCCATGATGGTTCCATCAGAATCGATACAAATCAAATAGTCGTGATCTTTTTTAAAATCCATAAATCAGACACCGCTATAGGAAGAGAATCCGCCATCAATCGGGATGCAAATCCCAGTAATGAAGCTAGCAGCTTCTTCTGATAGCAAGAATAAAGTTGCTCCGACCAATTCATCAATCTCGCCAAATCTTCCCATTGGGGTCGCACTTATTATCTTATGGGTCCTTGGGGTTGGGGTTCCATCTGGATTCCATAGTAATTTCGCATTTTGCTGAGTAGAGAAAAATCCAGGGGCAATCGCATTGACTCTAATTCCGATATGGGAGAAATGTACAGCTAGCCATTTGGTGAAATTGCTAACTGCACTTTTAGCACCACTATAAGCAGGAATCTTAGTTAATGGGGTATAGGCATTCATGCTAGAGATATTCAATATGGAGCAACCTTTCTTGCCGACCATGTCTTTAGCAAATACTTGGGATGGGAGTAAGGTACCGATGAAATTCAAGTTGAAGACAAATTCAACACCAGCTTGATCCAAGTCAAAGAAAGTCTTCATATCCTTTAGATCATCATCCATCTCGGCATATTCATTATCAGTCGTAGCCTTTGGATTATTTCCTCCAGCCCCGTTAATCAAGATGTCGCAGCTACCAAAATCTTTTAATATTTGTTCATGGCAGGCGATTAATGAATCCTTTTTCAAAACATTGGCTTCATATCCTTTTGCAATATAGCCTTCTTGAACTATTTCAGAAGCATGTTTATCGGCATTTTCTTTAGATAAATCTAGTAAGCAAACCTTAGCGCCGTTCATGGCGATAGCTTTTGCTAGATGGGAGCAAATAACACCCCCTGCTCCTGTAATGACTACGACTTTGTCTTTTAAATCGATCTCGAATGGTAATTTCATATTTTTCTCCTTTTTTTAATATCTACAATCTAGATTGTTACAAAATGCATCTACTGGTGAAACTCCTTTGAATTCGCTTCTCCCCATCATCTTTTCTAGTAATGAAGAGATGGTATCTTCCTTTTTGTCATAACAATTTATATATGTCTTTACCTGTGGCACATCAAACAAGTGGAATGGCGAGCATAAAGAGACGAATATAACCGGAAGTTCATATACATACCAAGGTACATCCGCGGTTCCTTTTGATAATTTCCAGGAAATCCTTTGGACTGTATTATGGGAATCGAAGTGGGCGAACTGGATTACTAGGTCATAATTTGAAGTCAAATCCTTTATCGGTGTTTTGTTATTATAGACATTCATAATTATACCCATCGCTTCATTTGGAGGAAGTTTTTTTGCCTTATCCATAAGCGATTCGAATATAGTTACTATAAATCCTTCTTTCTCTAGCTTTTCCTTTATTTTTTCATATAGGGTTGGGCCTTTTTTTGGCATCAAGGAAGAGAAAGGATTTTCATCTTCTTGCGGTACGATCAATATCCTTTTGGTCTTATTTGGATTCAAAGGAAAGATATTATCTAAATTAGAAAACAACGTGTTATCTAATTCCTCTAATTACCTAGTAACCGTAAATGAGAATAGATTGGCAATCCTATTGAATAATTATAACCACTACTCAGATTTGTTCGCAGATAAGGAATATTTCCAGATATCCAACTTAAATAGATATACTTGCTTCCCTAAATCCACGAATATTACCTATAAATTAAAGATTAGTAACCTTAATTACAATTCTGCCAAAATAAAAATATCCACCATATCAAAAAAGAGCGGATCTAGTTATGACAAATGGCTGGATATGGGCGGAAACAAATTGCTTAATAAAGATGAAGTCGAAGTTTTGAAGCATCTAAGCGAGATAGATTATTCTAGCAGAGAAGAGTTCATTACTAGCGAGGAACTAGAAATAGATGTTACAGTTGGTCCACTTGAAACCAAATTAGTCGAAATCAAATTCAATTAATCTATATATTATATATAAGGTATTAATAGTTCTTTAATCTATAAGTCGAATAGATAGTATCCGTTAAAGAATAATGATTAAACACGTAATTGAAAATCATAAAATTACTTTTTGACGACAAACAGTATTAAGCCATTATCCCTGTTAATTTAGCAATAAGCCCATAATTGTTATTTCTTCTTAAATATTCCTTTGGCAACTAATATCAAGTCATTAAAGGACTTTTTCTTAATTACAAACCAGAATAATGAGAATCCAACAATGGAAACTGCAACGCTAGAGCCAATTACAATTCCTGCAATCGCACCTATTGATAATCCACTATTTGGATTTAAAGTTATATCTTCATATTTAGCCATCAAGACCATGTCTTTTGTAACGGTGAAGGTATATTCAGGATCAGTAGAAACCATATTCCCATCCGCATCAACCCATCCTGCAAATCTTTTTCCTTCTTGCGGAGGTTCAGCAACAATAGTCACTTTATCACCTTCTTTATAGAACCCATCTTCTCCATCACTAGAAGCATTTCCGCCATTAATAGTAATTTTATAGGTACCAATCTTAGCAATCCTAAGGTCATCTATAATCTTGCCGTCTTCATCGAAATGATGTTTGCAGATTGAGCAGTCTTGATGACCTTTGACACCAAATTCCTCTGTAGTTGGGGCAACTTCATTAATCCAAGACCCAAAGGAATGGGATTCTATATCTTTTTTATGATCGCAGTTATGACATTCATAATAATGGGAAGAATCATCTGCTGAATGGGTAGTTTTATAATCATGAATTATAGTTTCTTCCAAAGTGATTTCATTTTTGCAGGCTTCATCAAGGAATAATTTGCCACATTCACTTCTTTCACATTCATAATAGGCGATATTCCCGTCTTTCCCGTTTTCGCCATTTTCATTAGCTTTAATTACTTCGTTAGCTTCTACATGTTTGACTTTATGGGATGCTTTAATAATGGCGTCTTCTTCATTCCAAAGAATCTCACATTCAGGTCCAACAAATTCCTTTTTGCAATCTAAACAGAGATATTTGTCATGTTTGCCATCACTTGTGCAGGTCTGTTCAAACCCTGCTTCTTTTAAGGTGACGTTATCATGAGTGCAATCAACTGCCAAAGGAAGTTTGAACCTAACGGTAACTTCTTTATTGTCTATGCTACTAGTCATTTCTAGTGCCGTGGCTCTAGTTATATTGAATTCGCATAACCAAGTACTAGAATTATTAATTCTTGAATTAGCAAACATCATTCCATCAGGTGCTATTAATTTAAGGGTAGCATAAACAGGTATGTGTCCTAGGAACGTTCCGTCTCCGACTACATTTTCAAAATTAACAATTTCAAAGTCCAATCCATTGTTTTCTTTTATGGATATTTCTTCAATTCTGTTGCCGATGATTGTCTTACCAAATTCAACATCAACATTTTGGACTACATCTTCCAAAGGCATCATTACATGGATTTTTATAACTTGAGTCGATTCATTAAGTTCTTTATGGATCAACACCCCGTTTTTAATATTTATATTGATGGCATCGATTCCTTCGGATGGGAATTTATGGTTTGCTTGTGGCTTTATTTGATAGATCATCAAGCTATTGTTATCAATTTTAGTTAAATGGGCGTCAGTAATATTACAAACCAAATAAGCATCTTTTGTTTTAGACCCGATAGAAAAACTATCCCCACGGTTAATAACATTGCCTTTTGTAACAGTCGGATAAAAGAAAGGTTCAAATGACATGCCCCTTCTATATTTAGGGATTTCTAATTCAAAGCCCCTAACCACTTCTTCGACGTGGCAATCTTTACAAATCCCATTTTCAAAATCATGATTAATAAATTCGCCATATTCATGATTACAGGTATGTCCGTCTTTGCTATAACTACAAATTGCCCTTTGTCCACAAGTTGCAACTCCTCCAGTTGGATTATGTCTATATCTCGTATCTTCTTCATTACAAGTAGAGCATCTAAGAACATGCATCTCTCCTCCGCCACCGACAAAAGATAGAACCTTGAATTCATATTCATGACCAATAGCAGGCAAATATGATTCATTGCAGTCAATACAAATTCCTTGTTCGGTGCAAGTTGGAGTTCCACCCCTATGTTCTGCTTTTACTAGATTTCCATTTGAATCATATTTAAGAGCACCGCATTCACATTTATATATGTGTTTGCTTGAATCGGTCGGATCTTTTACACATTTATAATCATGGGTTCCATTTGGATTAATTACTCCTCCACAAGTCTTGCAGCTAACCGTGCAGTTCCCATAGAAATCATGTTCTCCTATATCGGAATTAACATCAAAATAAGGTGATACACCTGGGCAGCTTGGATCGCTACAAGTAGTCCTGCCATGATGAGTACCATCAATGCATTCTATATCTCCATAAGTATGCTCATGACCTCCAGAAACGCCATATATATTTAAAGGGATTTTACAAGTTTTCCCATTTGCAGCGGTTGCGATAACATAAGCAATCCCAGTATTCATGCTATTTTTAGCAGTTAATTTATAATAACAATTAGATTCAGAAAAGACATTTGACGATTCTATTTCTAATCCTATTGGAGCGTTTATCGCTTCATATGTATAAGGAGCAGGCGCACCAACAATCCAGAATCCTGTATGAACTGGACCGCCTATTCTACCTGAAACCGCTTCTCCGATTCGAGGGGTAATAGATACCCCGCCCCCAATATAATCCATACCTCTAATGAGGATAAAATCTAGTAAAATGTATTTGCTAATATTGT
>DAVZIW010000034.1:0-13075 GCA_052273085.1 Candidatus Alloenteromonas sp. | reverse complement strand
TGGGCATGAGCAAGGAGGAATTCTGGGGTCGCACTGGAAAATTTTCTTCTGAAACTGGTTGTGAAAGAATCCTCTCATACCTTTATACAATGGTAGATGTCGCAAAAGAAAAAGGCATTAAGATGGATAAGGCCTTTTTGCGTGAATGTGGCAAGCCTATCAAATTCTTCCCAGGTGTAACAACTTGGTTTGATAGGATTAATGAATATGGAAGGGAACATGGGGTAAGAGTAGAACATTACCTAGTCTCTTCTGGAAATAAAGAAATCGTTGAAGGATGCCAAATTGCCGATAAATTCAAGCAGATATATGGCTGTGAATATATATTTGATAAAGTTAGCGGAGAAGTAATCTGGCCTAAGCTTGCAATCAATTACACACAAAAGACCCAATACTTCTTTAGGATTTCTAAAGGAGTATATGATGCTACTGATGACGTTGGTGTAAATGAAAAGAAGCCGGAAAGAAGAATCCCCTACTCCAATATGATTTATATCGGAGATGGAATGACTGATATCCCATCCATGATTATTGTTAAAAATAATGGAGGGAAATCTATTGCAGTCTATCCAAAAGGGAAGGAAGATAGAGTCGCTTCGCTTTATGAAGATGGTAGAGTCAATTATTCTTGCATTGCCGATTATAGTGCAGGTAAGGATCTAGAAAAAGTACTCCACTTGATAATCCAAGGCATTGCAATCAACGAATCTCTCAAACTAAGAGAAAACCAAAATCCATTCGTAGATTAATATGAAATCAAAATTAAAGAAAACCATTGCTTTAGTCCTTGTTGGAGGATCTGGAGAAAGGTTTGGAAAAGAAAAACAATTTGTTTTGGCTTTAAACCGTCCTTTAATGTCTTTTGCTATTGAAGAACTAGGTCTTTCTCCTTATATCGATGAGATTGTTCTTGTTGGGAAAAAGGGGACTCTAAACAAAACGCTAGAGATAGGGAAACGTTATGCAAATAACAAACTAAAAGCCGTTATAGAAGGAGGAAAGACACGTCAAGAATCTTCCTATAAAGGTGTTAAATTCCTTATCGATAGCGGTTTTTCTTCTGATTCAATCGTCTTGATTCAAGATGGGGATAGACCAAATATTACTCAAGAGATGATTAAAGAAAATGTTGAATCTGCCAGAATCAATAAAGCTGCAGTAACTGCTATAAAAGAACCTAATTCGGTTTTTATCTCTAATAATGATTACAAAGTAAATTCATATTTGGATAGAAATGAAATCTATGAGGCACAGACTCCTCAGACTTTTGAACTAGGCTTAATTTATAAAGCACATCTTAAAGGAGATAAAAGAAAAGGGATAAGCGATGATGCCAGTTTAGTAAGATTACTTAAAAAAGACATCGCGATTGTTCCAGGAGACAAAAATAATATTAAAATAAATTACGTTAGCGATCTTAACTATTTCGAATACATCAAAGGAGGGCTAAATAGATGAATGAATATCTTCCTAAAGTAGGCGAATGTGCCATTGGGACTGTAGTCGCTGTCTATTCTAGCTATGCTATCCTCCTTTTTGATGAAGGATGGACAGGATTGCTACATATAAGCGAAGTATCTTTTAACTACATTCGCTCATTTACCTCTTTCATAACCATTGGAAGCATCTATAATGTCAAGGTCATTGATGTTAACGAAGAGACTAAAAGTGTTAGGGTCTCCCTAAAACAAATGACTCCAAGTGAAAGACATGCAACCTTCCGTCATAAGAAAATCGATGAAAGCGAGATTGATTTCAAGGCGTTAGAAGAGGCAAGGCCATCTTGGATAAAAGAGGAATTAACAAATACCGAGGCAAAAGAAAATGATTAAAGTTAATTTAGAAAACTTAGGCTTCAAGCTAAACGAAGCCGATTTTAAGGAAAAAGTTGCTCAAATCAACACTGCAATTAATGAAAAGACCTTACCTGGAAATGATTTCCTAGGTTGGGCCAATTATCCATATACATACGATAAAGAAGAATTCGAACGCATCAAAAAAGACGCTAAATACATTAGAGAAAACTTTGATTGCCTAGTAGTAGCTGGAATCGGCGGTTCCTATTTAGGTGCAAGAGCTGCAATAGAAGCTATTAATGGTTTGTATAAGGAAAATTCCTTCCCAATCATCTACATGGGTCAAACTTTCTCCACTAAATATGTAGCCCAAGTATTGAAGATGCTTAAGGGAAAGAAATTTGCTATCAATGTAATTTCTAAATCCGGAACTACAACAGAAACTTCAATTGCCTTCCGTCTTCTTAGGGAGCAACTAGAAGCCCAAGTAGGAAAAGAAAATGCTGCTAAGGCTATATTTGCCACTACCGATGCTAAAAAAGGTGCATTGCTAGAATTATGCAAGAAATATGGCTATGAAAGATTTGTCTTACCTGATGATGTCGGTGGACGTTATAGCGTATTCACTGCCGTTGGACTTCTTCCAATGGCTGTTGCAGGTATCGATATTGATGAATTCATGCTCGGAGCCAAATTAGGCAAAGATGAATATGATACTTCTAGCATTAACGAAGCCTATAAGTATGCCCTTGCTAGACATTATCTATATAAAGAAAAAGGCTATCCAGTCGAAATGTTTGTTAGCTATGAACCAAATCTAGTCCAACTTGGTGAATGGTGGAAACAGCTTTATGGAGAATCAGAAGGAAAAGATAAATCAGGATTACTTCCAGATTCTGCCACATTTACAACTGATTTACATTCCCTTGGGCAATTTATCCAAGATGGATCAAAAGTCTTGTTTGAGACCGTTCTAGACGTAAAAAACAATGATGAAGAAGTAATTATCCCTCATGATGAAGATAATCTTGATGGATTAAATTATCTAGAAGGCAAATCACTTAAATTCGTTTCTAATAAAGCCATGGAAGGAACTCTTCTTGCCCATAGTGAAAACGGAGGAGTCCCAAATATCGTTATAGAAATCGATAAGATGGATTCAAGGAATTTAGGTCAACTTCTATATTTCTTCATGAGAGCATGTGCCATGTCGGCTTATCTAAATGGAGTCAACCCATTTAACCAACCTGGTGTTGAAATATATAAGAAGAACATGTTCCATCTACTTGGAAAACCTGGATTCTAAAAACAATAACTAACCTAGACCCAAACGTTAGAACACCTAACAAAGGGTCTTTTTTAGTAGTTATCCCCCTTAAAAGAGGTTATCAAAGCAAGAAAAATTAAAAAAACAAAAAATTCTTCTTTTTTTGCGTTGCTATTCTTTAGTCTTAATGATATATTAGTCAAGCGCGTTTTGCGGACACCCGCGGATGCTTAGCTCAGCGGGAGAGCATCGCCCTTACAAGGCGGGGGTCGTAGGTTCGAACCCTACAGCATCCACCATCTAAGGATTAACGCGCCAATAAACAACATGGGTGAATAGCGAAGTGGCCAAACGCGGCTGACTGTAAATCAGCTCCTTCGGGTTCGGTGGTTCAAATCCATCTTCACCCACCACTATGTTTATTGGGGTGTAGCCAAGCGGTAAGGCAAGAGACTTTGACTCTCTCATACGCTGGTTCGATCCCAGCCACCCCAACCAGTTCCTCCGCTAGCTCAGTGGTAGAGCACTTGACTTTTAATCAAGGGGTCGCGAGTTCGAGCCTCGCGCGGGGGACCAAACATTCTGCCCGGGTGGCGGAATGGTAGACGCAAGGGACTTAAAATCCCTCGAGAGCGATCTCATACCGGTTCAAGTCCGGTCCCGGGCACCAATATAGGAAGAATTCGAGACTGAGGTCTCGTTTTTTGTGCCTTTGAAACGTAAGAAAGGTTCGAACTGCCAAACGTTAGTTAGCCCTTCTACTCCAAATCATCTATATCAATTGCAAACAAAGTAAGAACTTTATATGTCTAATTTCCTTTTTTGACACAAAAAATGAAGAAATTTAGCCAATAAAGCCAAAATCGGCAAATTTGTAGAATTTTAGCATTTTTGCAATGGTCTAGATTACACTATTGGAATTTTTAGCCATGTTAAAATTGGCAAAATCAAGAAAAATATAGATAAAAAGTCACTTTTTTAAGCAGTTCAATAAAAATTTTTAGTGAAATTCTACTTAAAAAGTGGCATCCTATGTATCAAGGAAATAACAAGGGGGTCTTAAAAAGGTATCAAGCAGCCTTTGACCTAAAAGCTATCTCTTCCTGGGTTTCTTCTTTTGCGGGAAAAAAGAAATCGATCATGAAATAACTTGTAGAATTCTCCCTTGTTGTTTCTTTAGAAATTATAAGATTTCAAGACCTTTACTAACGGAGTAATGGTCTTTTTAATACAACCTGGGCTGAATGGGTCTTTTAGATGACATTTCTTGATCAATGTCCTAAATGGATATTTTCCACCCATCGCACAGAGTTTTAGATAAGTAGACCAGGCTTTTTCATGGTTCTTCCTATCTAGATTAAAGAATTGGAACGCCATGACTTGGGCTAAAGTATAGTCAATATAATAGAATGGGCATTCGAAGATATGGGCCTGGGTAAGCCAGCGATGTCCTCCCACCATATATGGACAGCCTTTATAAGTTGCAACTTTATATGGGGTGTATTTAAGCTCTAGTTCATGCCACTTGGCGTCTCTTTCTTGCTTAGAGGCTTCTGGATTTAGATATACCCATTCCTGGAATTCATCTACAGTCGCCCCATATGGAAGGAAGGAGATAGAATCTGCTAAATGGACATAACGATATTTATCTGGTTCATCAAAGAATAGATCCATATATGGCTCAGCAAAGAATTCCATCGACATAGAATGGATTTCGCAGCTTTCCATTGTTGGAGATCTATATTCAGGTACTTTGATATTTCTTGCCATATAGGCTTGGAAGGAATGGCCAAATTCATGGGTTAATACATCCACGTCCCCGCTAGTTCCGTTGAAATTAGAGAAAATAAATGGAATTTTGTAAACTGGGAAATAAGTCATATAGCCACCGCTATTCTTCCCTTCTTTGGCTTCTAGATCCATTACATGGTGGTCAGCCATATAGGAGAAGAAGAAACTAGTTTCCTTTGAAAGGGTGTTATACATCTTCCTGGCGGCTTCTATTTTATCAAGAGTAGTTCCCTTTGGAATTGGGTTACCTTCTTTGAAATATAGACCCATATCAAATACCTTTGGCCTATAAATCTTGTTTCTCCTAAATTTCTTCTTCATGATTCTAGAAGCAATAGGAGTTACATATCTTTGGATTTCATCCCTATAGGCTGCTACATCTTCTTTGGTGTAATCAAACCTATTCATCTTGATATAGGCAAGTTCAACATAGTTTGAATAGCCCATCTTCTTAGCCATTCTAGTACGTACCTTGACTAACTTATCATATATTTCTTCTATTTCGTCTATTCTAGTTTCCAAGTAGGAATAATAAGCTTGCGAAGCTTCTTTTCTAGTCGCCCTATCGACATCTTCCATGAATTTACCCATTTGAGGAAGGTTATAAGTTGAACCCCTGAAATTGACTTTGCAAGAAGCAATGAGGGCGCTATATTGGGTCATCAATTTATTTTCTTCGATAGCTTCTTCTACTACTTCGCTAGAGAAGGATTTCATCTGGTATTCAAAAATCTTATAGATAAATGAACCAAATCTATTTTCTAGTTCGGCTTTAAAAGGAGAATCAAGGAAGGCCTTGGTAAATTCTAGTTCGGCAGCTTGGATACGGGGGAAGCCATTATCGATTACTTCAGTGGCTTTCTTATATCTTTCGTTCCTGGTGTCGATGCTATAATGGACGGAGATATTGGTGATGCCATTTTGAAGTGTATCAGAAAACTTTATGTGCATTTTGACTACACGTATCGCTTCTTTTGCATTGCTAGCTTCTTTTAGTTGCTTTGTTAAGTTATCAATTTTCTTGATAGCGACGTTGATGGAAGGAACCTTGAATGGCCAAGATTCAAATACCGGTAATTCTTTTTTCATAAAACTCACTTTCTACTGATAAACAACGGCTTAACTAAGTTCTTCGGGCAAGGGACTTTCTTGAATTTGGATTTAAATTCAAATGCAACTCTTTCTCCTTCTTCACTTAGATAAAGATAATGTTCATCGAGTCTAGGCTCATAGGTTTCATTTACTAAACCTATTCTTTTAAGTTGACTAATATAAATGCCACAGGCTTTCTTACCTAATGATTTAAGGCTACCCAATGTAACAACTTCATCAAATTCAGTTCCTTCAAATATTCCTTTAAGAACAAGAAGGATGCATTTGCAGGAAGGTAGGTAGCCAAGTTTATTGCAATCCATTATGGTAAGAAGGATTTTGAACTTGGCTTTATTTAGACCATAATCAACTTTGCCCATACTCAAAGAGTATATACAAATCAAAAGATAGCAAGAAACAAATTTATAAAAATGTCGTTTTTTATGTGCTTTTAATAGAAAAATGAACACTTCCGTCAAATTTGACTATTTTCAAAATCTTCTTTTTTATCTTTTTATAAGGAAATTATTATCAAATTAGTTGAATTTTAATATGAAGTTCCTAGAATTAGGCAAGTATGAACGAAGAAGAAACAATCCAAGCTATAAAAGCTACATTAGAAAAAGTACGTCCCTTCCTCCAACGTGATGGCGGGGATATAGATTATATAGGATATAGAGATGGGATAGTCTATGTTGCTATGGTAGGAGCCTGCGAAGGCTGCTCTTTAGCAGATAACGATATCTCGGCTGGAGTTGAAATTATCCTTATGGAAGAAGTCCCAGGAGTAATCGGAGTCAGAACTAGCGATGTTCCTGCTGATTTACTTCAACAATATATCGAGAATAAAGAAAAAGAAGCTACCAAGTAGCCTCATTTCCCAATCAATAAATTTTCTTTTTTATTGGCTAATATATAGCCGTTTCTATTATATACATCAATCCTGTTATAGGTCATTTTCTTGCCGTTAGGTTCGACCATGATTCCACCGGCTTCAGTTAATATCAAGTCCCCTGCTGCAACATCCCATTCCTTAGTTCCGTTAGAATTCCTATAGAAATAATCATATACACCTTCGGCAATACGGCAGAATTTAAGCGCACTTCCGACAGGAGTAATTTCTTTTTCGAACTTGGAAGCATTCCTTTGATAGAATGCTTCTTCTATTTTATTAAAGAAGGAAATGGATCTAATCGCATGCAATGGGAAGTCTTTATTAGAGACATGTATCCTTTTAACGGTTCCGTCTTTAGATATTTTATAAGCCCCTTCTCCTTTTATCGCATAGAAAGTCTCGTCTAGCATTGGAACATTAATCACACCTACAACTACTTCATGGTTATGAACCAAGGCAATATTCGTGCAGAATTCGCCATTTCTAGAAACAAATTCTTTTGTCCCATCGACTGGATCAACAACCCAGATGTCTTCCATATTAAGTCTTTCTTTTGTATCGATTGATTCTTCGGTAAGGAAGCCAATATGAGGGAAAGCAGATAATTCTTTTCTAATTAAGGCATCAGCTTTCTTATCCGCGATGGTAACAGGAGAATTATCGTCTTTTATTTCGACTTCAAAATTAGTCGCGTAGACTTCTTTAATGACAACTTCGGCATCTTTAGCAGCCTTAATCATGGCTTTTAGGTGTTCTTGATACATGTTAATTCCTTCTTTCTATTTAAGTATACTCTTTAAGCAGGCCATACTCTCTAAGACTTTTTCAAAACATAGGTTATCTTTATGCAAAGTGATTCCAGAAGCAAATTCATGACCCCCACCGCCAAATTCTTGGGCAGTTTTTATTACAGGATAAAGCTTATTTGATCTAAGTTCTACTCGGTAATTGCCTTTTTCATCCTCACAAAAATAAACAAAGCAATGACAAGGATAGATTCCTGCGATTGTATTTACTAAGCAAGAGGCTTCTTCAAATGTGATATCAAAGGAAAGATATTCATTTCTTTTAATTATTAGATATGTAACGTCTTTATATGTTTTAGCATTTTCCCTCATATAACGTTTGAAGGCTTTTATTTCGTCTTTATCATGGAATGCTATATTGATAATCGAGACAGGATCTGCACCTAATTTAATTAAATCCCTAGCAACTTCAAATGAATGGGCATTGGTCCCATAGAAAACAAACTTTCCTGAATCGGTAATTAATCCTAAATATAAAGCGGATGCGCATGTCTTATTTATTGGATAATCATATTTAATCAAGAAATCATAGATAATCTCTGCACAGGCAATCCTAGATTCATCTACATAACTTAGGTATGGGAATTCTTCTCCGACTTTATTCTTGCAGTGATGATCAAATTTAATGCAGTCCTTGCACTTATTTATCGCCTTGCTTTCGACTCGGTTCAAGCAAGATACATCTACTAAAATCCCTAAATCATAACTAGGTTCACTATCTATATCCATATTAGATATAGAAGAATAGAAATTAGGCAATCCAGTTCCAAGGCAAATAACCTTTTTGTCAGGGTATTTTAAAGCAATGGCTTCCTTTAAGCCGATTTGGCATCCATAACAATCCCCATCAGGTAAGCAATGCCCGAATATGGCGATTGTCTTTGCTTGTCTAATTTTTGTTTCAATCAAATCTAACTCATTCATATGGAAGTAGATTAGAATACCTTCTTTTTCATTAATTAACAAATAAAAACGCTTTATATACGTAAAAAGCCCCCATAAGGAGGCTAATAGTAACTAGATTAAATTAATAATCATTGGATGGGTTCTTTCCCATTCCAACTAATTCAGCAGCTTCGTTGTCATTAGAAGAATCGTCATTTTCTTCCTCTTCTTCGTCAGAAGCATCACCGCTAACAAGACCTTCAACAGATTTGTTGTAGTCTTTTTCTTCGGCTAGGTCGACTTCGTCCATGTCGCTTTCATTGACATCACTATAGACATCATTGACATCGATATGAACCTTATCATAGGTATGACGCTTTCTTAAATCCCAGACATTATCAGTAAGGGCAACAAAGTTTCCATCAAGAGATAAGTCAGTATAGAAATGTCCAATTCTATTTGGGATTTCTTCTTCGCTTATTTCAAGTTCGGCAACAATCTTCTTCCAGAGTTCGGAAAAAGAGAGTCCATGTCCTTCTGCTTCTAGTATTTTAGCAGCGGTTTCAATCATCGATTCGTTTTTCATTTTATAAATTCCTTTCGATTACATTTTAGAAGGTGCAGATACACCAAGTAGAGACAATGCATTTGATAGCGTAATCTCACACGCTTTTATAAGCGCTAATCTTCCGCCTGTCAATGTTACATTTTCTCTATCGATAATTCTAGTAGAAGCGTAATATTCGTGTACCAATCCTGCTAGATTATGGATATATAGGGCCATTTTGTATGGGGCTCTTTCTCTAGCACTGGCTTCAATTTGGCTTCCAAAGTCAGCTAAATTCTTCATAATGCTAGATTCAATCTCGCTATTTAATAAGCTGCATTTTTCATCAAGAGCAATGTCACTTCCTAAATTTAATAAGGAAGCACATCTAGCGTGGGCATATTGGGCATAGAAGACTGGGTTAGCAGAAGATTGCTCTTTCGCAAGGTTATAATTGAAGTCTAGATGGGAGCTTTGGCTTCTTTCAGCGAATAGATACCTAACTGCATCAACTCCACATTCAGCAACTAATTCCCTATGGGCAATAGCTTTACCAGTACGCTTGCTCATCTTAACTTCTTGGCCATCTTTGAATACTTTGACGACTTGGACAAGTTCAACTTCTAATGAATCAGCTTTATAGCCTTTCATCATAAGGGCGCTTTTCATTCTGTTGATATAACCATGATGATCAGCACCAAGTACATCGATTAATAAATCAAATCCGCGGCTCATCTTGTTATAGTGGTAACAAATATCTGGCATGAAGTAAGTATATTGGCCATTGCTTTTAACAATCGGACGATCCTTATCATCTAAGAAATCACTGGTCTTTAGGTATTTTGCTCCATCTTTTTCGTAGATATATGGGCTTAACTCTTTGATTGTATTTTCGATTGTATTGCCTTTTCTAATGTCGGATTCATAAGAGAACTTGTCAAATCTGACATTAAAATCGGCTAAATCTTTCTTAATTTTCCCTAATTCGGCATCAATACCATATCTAATGAAGAAATCATGGCTTTCTTGGCTATCGAGCAAATATTTATCACCATATTCTTCTTTGATAGATTTAGCAATATCAATCAAATCTAGTCCATGGTAATCATCATCATCCAAATCTAGAGGTTCACCAAATAATTCATGATATCTAGCCCTGATTGAATGGCCAAGGTGTTCGACTTGGTTGCCACAGTCATTGACATAATATTCACGTGTGACATCATATCCAGCCCATTCTAATAAATTAGCAATGGCATCTCCGATAGCAGCACATCTAGTATGTCCTAAATGGAGGTCACCGGTTGGGTTAGCGGATACATATTCGATATTTATCTTCTTTCCCTTTGATGGGAGACGACCATAAGAAGCACCTTCATTAATGATTTTGGATACTACTGACTTAAGGGCATCTTTCTTCATGAAGAAATTAACAAAGCCAGGCCCTGCCACTTCTATCTTTTCGATTTGTTCAGAAGTTAAGGATTTAGAGATTTCATTAGCCAAATCCCTAGGATTCATTTGGACCCTCTTGCAATATTTCATGGCTGAATTAGTAGAATAATCGCCATGGATTACTTCCTTGCATCTTTCGATGACAATATCATCTTCTTTCAAATCAAGATTCTTATTCTTGAAGAAAGAAATAAGCAATTGTTTCAATAAAGTTTCGTTATTCATCGTTACTCCTTAATCAATAAACAAGTGGATGTGGCTCTTATTGCCAATCCTTTTCCAATTTCATCTAATCCTTCATTAGTCATAGCCTGGATATTTATATCGTTTATATCAATTCCTAATGTTTCAGCAATCGAGTTTCGCATTAAATCGATATAAGGCCTTAGCTTTGGCTTTTCGGCTAGGATAGTCAAATCGACATTATTGATTTTATATCCTTCATCCAAAACCATTTTATAGACAATCTTAAGTAAATCCTTTGAGCAAGCCCCTTCATATTTAGGATCATCAGGAGGGAAATATAACCCAATGTCCCCTTTAGAAATCGCTCCAAGCAAAGAATCCATTAAGGCATGAAGGAGGCAATCGGCATCTGAATGGCCTAGAAGTCCTTTTTCATATGGGATTTCTATTCCGCCTAATATCAATTTCCTTCCTTCGACTAGCCTATGTATATCTTCTCCATAGCCAATTCTAATTTTGCTCATACATTAAACCTGAAGAATACACAGTCCCCATCTTTCATTATGTAATCCTTACCTTCAATCCTTAGCTTACCTGCTTCTTTAACAGCGGCTTCAGATCCTAATTCCTTCAAGGATTCAAAGTCATATACTTCGGCTTTGATGAATCCTTTTTGGAAATCGGTATGGATAATTCCAGCACATTCAGGGGCAGACATGCCGTTTTTGAATGTCCAAGCCCTGCATTCATCACTCCCACATGTAAAGAAGGTAGAAAGATTTAGCAATTTATATGAGGCTTTGACTAATTTATCTAAGCCAGATTCATTTGTTCCAAGTGAATCAAGGAATTCTTTTCTTTCTGCTTTATCTTGAATTTGGGAAATTTCATATTCGATTTCGCAAGAAACCGGTATGCATTGGGCATTTTCGCTTTCGGCAATTTGCTTTACTTGTTGATAATATTTGCAGTTATCCAAATCCGAATAATCTGAATCGGCAACATTAGCGACATAGATTATTGGTTTAAGCGAGAGAAGGAAGAAATTCTTTTTCGCATAGGCGATTTGTTCTGAACTTAATCCTTTTACTAATCTAGCAGGTTTTCCTTCTCCTAATATTTCTTGAAGAGGTTTAAGGATAGCCATTTCATAGACTGCAACTTTGTCTTTTGAAATCCTTGCTTTTATATCTTGTTTAGCGATTCTAGCGTTAACTGAATCTAAATCCGCCATCGCCAATTCTAGATTAATAGTTTCAATATCGCGCTTTGGATCAATTGAATTATCGACATGGATAATTTCTTGATTATCAAAGCAACGCACTACTTCGCATATTGCATCGCACTCCCTAATGGCGGCTAGGAATTGGTTTCCTAATCCTTCACCTTTAGAAGCCCCTTTAACTAATCCAGCGATATCATAAAATTCGAAAGTAGCGTTGATTTTCTTAGCTGGATGAAACATTTCATCAAGGAAATCGAGCCTTTCATCTGGAACTACAACTACTCCAGTATTTGGCTTAATGGTAGCGAAGGGGTAATTAGCCGCTTCGACATGAGAATTTGTAATAGCGTTGAACAATGTAGATTTTCCAACATTTGGTAGTCCAACAATACCTGCTTTTAATGACATAATAAAATAACCTGCTTTATGGCGTAGATATTGTACGCCTAGAGTTATACTCTAGCAACCGAACAATTTAAAAACTGATGATATTATTTAACTAGTAATCTTCTTTTAAGCCGGGATAAAACAAAAAGCCTCACGGTTAGTGGGGCTATGAAGTTAACTAAACGTTATGTAATTAGTCGACTTTCTTAACGTTCGCAGCGCGTGGGCCACGTTCCGACTCTTCGACGTCAAATTCAACATTCTCGCCTTTTTCAGCGGTCTTGTATTCATCGGCGTTCTTCATGATGAGTGCGGAATAGTGGAAGAAGTAATCGCGGTTATCTTCGGCATGAATAAAACCGTATCCCTTCTCCTTATTGAACATTTTGACTGTTCCCTTCATGAGACTCCTAACCTTCCTGGTTTAAATAAAACCACATAAGAATATACACCACTTAATTAACGTTTTCTACTATCCAATTAATAAAAAATTAACCACAAATTTAAAACTTCATTAACAATGAAGAAAAGCTACCATTATTAAAATTAAAGGCAAAACAAGTAGAAAATAGAGAATTTATAACAAAAGTAAGTTCTAATCACTACATGGGTTAATTATTTTCGCTTTTTTCAAGTCTTTTTCCGATGAATAATGCCGATATAACAAAAAGAACAAACGTAATACCTATGAAAAGGAATGGCTCATAGGAAAAGCTAAATCCGATAGGAGAGCCAAAGCTATT
>DAVZIW010000033.1:0-13094 GCA_052273085.1 Candidatus Alloenteromonas sp. | reverse complement strand
TAACTCCAAAAGGATTATTGATCGCGTTTTTCACGCTTTTTTTGCTAATAATATTTTCTTTTCATCTAGCCCAACTGGAGCAAACTTGATTTTATCGACATCTACTTTAGTTAAAGTTGCTATGAATGTTAATCCAGCAGTATATCTACCTAAGTCCAAGGTTAAGTGATCTGCATCATCACGGGTAAAATTATCACCTAAAAAGGAAGTTCTCGCATTTTGGATTGCAGTTCCATTTGGAATAATGATTTTAATGTCTTTATTTGGGATTACCTTACTCTTAATTGAATCTAATATCCCTTTATACATTGTTTCTTGGTTGTAGGAATAAGAATTAAATCCACCATTCTTGCTACTACTAGCGTAAGCCAAAGTCATATTAAATCCAAATATGACATTAGGATTACTAGCTAGTTTCTTTACATAATCAATTAGTATAGGCAAAAAGAGGCTGCCCATATATCAATATAGATAATGCGACTATTGATTATTCTAGACAATCAAGCCGTATAATTACGTATCTATCGAATTAAATAGAACTAATATTAAGCAAAGGAAATTTATAAGATTACTTTTATCCCCTTTAAGCGGATAATTATAAAGGTATGGACATAGTTAAATTAAAACCAACTAGTAAAGATTATATTTGGTCAGGAACAAAGCTTGCTAAATTAGGAAAGCCTAATAAAAATGGAAGAGTTGCCGAGACTTGGGAATTATCTTTTCTTGATGAAGGCCCTTCTATCATTGCTTCTGGTACATATAAAAGCAAAACATTAAAAGAAGTCGCGACTAGCTTAGATATAGGTAGTATCCCTTCTTCTTTCCCCTACTTCCCTACTTTAATTAAATTAATCGATGCCGGGGATAATCTTTCAGTCCAAGTCCATCCTAGCGATGAATATGCCTTAGAAAATGAACACCAATATGGCAAGACTGAAATGTGGTATGTTTTAGATAATGAACCTGGCTCAGGATTATATGTTGGATTTAATAAAGATTATTCTATTGAAGAAATAGAAGATGCCTTAAATAAAGGGAATATACTAGACTTGCTTAATTTCTTTGAAGTTAAACCTGGAGATAGATTTTTCATCCCTTCTGGAACAATCCATGCGATTGGAAAAGGAGTTACCTTGATTGAAATCCAGCAAAGTTCTACTCTTACCTATAGGTTATATGACTACAACAGGATCGATAAAGACGGGAACAAAAGACCTCTACATATAGAAAAAGCCTTAAAAGTTATCAATCCACATAAATACGAACCAATTAGTTTTGATAATGACTGCATCGGACGTTGCAAATATTTTGCCGTCTATAAAAAGGATGTAGCAAAAGAAAACATGATAATAAATGATGAGACTAGCTTCTCCTCCATTACCTTTATTAAGGGAAAAGGAAAACTAAATGGGATTAACTATAAAATAGGTGACACTTTCTTCATCCCTGCTTCTAAAAAAGCCTTAATAATCGGGAACGGGGAATATATATTAACTAAGTTAGAGAAATAGAATTAAGTAGCATTGCTTGCTTTTTATTCAAATTAGAATGCACTTGTCACCACTCTTCTTCAGGAATATAAATCCCCATTTTTGATATATCTTCCTTTTCGCCTTCTTTAATTCTATCGATTAAATCATTACTAAAATGCGAATTAATTATCTCTAGCATGGATTCATATTCTTTTTCCGAAACAATAACAGCATTGCTTTTTTTAGTTGTTATGGTTATATGCTCATCAAAATCAATTACACTTCCTAAATAAGAGGATAGGTTTTTTCTAAGTCCTAAAATATTTGCAATCATTGTCAATTTGCCTCTTATTTAGCCTATAAATGAGTTAATCGACTTTCAAGTTTTTTAGGCAAACGAAAAGGATGAGGTTTAACTCATCCTAAAGCTATTCAAAATCAACTTCAGAGATATTGATCTCAGTCCCATCAACTGGGGTGAAATCATTCTCGCTATGGCAAATAGGGCAAACCCTATCGTTTTCTTTTACCTTGAATTCATGTCCGCATTTGCAGCATTTACCAATACAAGGAACTTCCTTTTGGATTAATTTGGTATTCTTGAATTCGGTATCTTCTTTTGCAATGTCGAAACATTCCTGAAGGTAAGAAGAAACTACCATAGAAGCCTCCCCAACTTCTAAGGTGACACTTAGAAGAGGGGAAGTAATGTTATTTTGTTTAATGATGTCGCGTAGGGTATCAAACATGCCGTACACGATACCCATTTCGTGCATTAACGAAGCGTCTCCTTCTTTTCGGATTGCTTGGTTAAGTCGTCTTTATTCATGGTTTTGGCCTTACCCTTGCCAGTAAAGACAATCTTAAGGTTTCTAGCCAAGATATGGCCCATATTGGAGGTTGTTGTCTGTTTATATGGTGTGCCGACGCCATCAAATCTCTTCTTGAGGTGGATAGCATCGAATTTACATCTAGTCGTACATAGACCACAACCAACACACATGGTTTCATCAACGAAGGTACGTCCGCATTTCAAGCATCTTGAAGCTTCTTTCTTGACTTGTTCTTCGCTATAGATACCACGGTTATCCTTCATGTTGTCATCAATCTTGATAGATGGGGCTTCTTGACGTGGGGTATTATCGAACCCGGTGACATCAACGTTGTCCCTATCAAGCTCATAGGCAGCTAGATATGGATTTTGGAATCTACCAATGAGCAAGGATTGTCCTGGATGTACATGACGGTGCATGGATTCAGCAGCTTCTTTACCACTAGCAATGGCATCGATAGCAAATCTAGTTCCATGATAGACGTCTCCACCAGCGAATATATCCTTATCAGCAGTTTGATAGGTAAGAGGATCAGCATCGATTCTATTACCCTTAGTCAAAGCAACTTTGGTTCCATTTAGTAAGTTACCATAGACAAATGATTGTCCGATAGCAGATAAGAAGTAGGAAACTTCAATTTCGAGTAGATCGTTTTCATCATATTTTGGAGCAAAGCGATGTTGTTCATCAAATACGGAAACGCATTTCTTCAATATGGCTTTTTCTAGTTTTCCATCCTTGAGGACGAATTCTTTGACGCCATAACCATTATGGATGACAATTCCTTCTTCTTCAGCTTCTTTTATTTCTTCTAAGGAAGCAGTCATGATGTCTCTAGTTTCAAGGCAATATAAATCAACCTTGCTAGCACCCATTCTTAAGGCAGTACGGGCAACGTCAATGGCAACATTGCCGCCACCCATAATGGCAACGCTTCCAGATAACTTGGCTTGTTTTCCAAGATTTACATCACGCAAGAAGTCAATACCAGAGAGGATATTTTCTCCTTCTTCATTTGGAACACCAAGCTTTCTTCCACCTTGTGCACCGATAGCAATATAGAAGGCTTCATAACCTTGTTTCTTTAATTCTTCGATGGTGACGTCTTTACCGACTTCAACACCCATCTTGAATTCGACACCCATGTCTTTGATGACATCGATTTCAGCTTCGACTACATCTTTTTCTAGACGGAATGAAGGGATGCCAAGAGTCAACATACCACCAAGTTTGTTTTCTTTTTCGAAGACAGTAACTTGATAACCCATTTCGGCTAGGTAATAGGCAGCACTAAGTCCTGCAGGACCACTACCGATGATAGCCATCTTGTGGCCGTGGTATTCTGGGTGACAAATCTTTGGAAGATGTCTTTCTTCTTTGTTCAAATCCAATTGGGCAACGAATTTCTTTACATCATCAATTGCGACTGGAGTATTGTCACCAACATTATTTCTAGTGCAGGCAAGTTCGCATCTCTTATTGCAGACACGACCGCAAACTGCTGGGAATGGGTTCTTCTTCTTGATTAATTCAAGGGCTTCTTCAAATCTTCCTTCCCTTGCTAATTCTAGATAGCCTTCAATAGCAATGTGGGCTGGGCAAGCAACCTTACAAGGTGCAGTTCCGGTTTCATCTAGAATCATTTCCCTGTTATAACGGAAATTTGGATTCCATTTATCCACTCCCCACTTATGGTCATAAGCATGCAATGGGGTTTCGATTTGGATTTCTTTCTTATTCTTTAGTCTTTCGCCAAGATGCAAGGCATTCATTGGGCAGATTTCGACACATTCACCACAAGCAACGCACTTTTCTGGATCAACTTCTGAAATGTAGTTAGAACGAATCATTGTGGCGGTATGGAAATATTCACCAGTTCTAAGTGAGAAGCAAGAGCAGCCACAGCAATTGCATAATGCATGGGTCTTACCTACTCCATCAATATTCGGGATTTCATGCATCAAGCCATTGTGTTCGGCCTTTTCCATGATTTCAAAAGCTTCTTGACGGCTAATCTTTCTAGCCTTTCCAGTATGGATGAATCCTCTAGCAGCTCCACCGATTTGGATACACATATCAGCTTCAAGGTGGCCACATCCTTCACCCATGATTCGCCTAGAGACACGGCAAGAGCAAGGTGCTACAGAATAGGTTTCATTTTCATCTTGGAAATAATGAGAGATTCTTTCGTGTTCATCTGGATTGAGTTTATCGATTGCAGATTCAATTGGGATAACTCTCATGACACCATGTCCGATTTTTAAGTTACCGGCAAGTGGGATGATACGTTTGATTGTATACTCAGAGAATGCCTCTGGGATTTGAGGGAACTGTTCTGCTAATTTAACATTATCGACCAAGGCTTCTAAGATACCTGGGACAAAGATAGTGAAGTGATATGTTCTTTGTGGCTTTCCATTAGCATCTAGATGGCTTGGGTCAGCTGGGTCAGTAGAAAGAATACCGGTAGCAGCCATATGTTCTGCAACACGAGAAGTCTTTTCTACGCTCCACTTCATCTTCTTGGCTAATTCTTCAACTGTATAATCAACAAGAAGTTTCATCTTCAAGATGAGTTTGGCTTCTTCATCAGTCATACAGCATTCCAAAGCTTTGTATTCAGGATCGGTATATCCGACAATGACACCTGGTAAGTCTTGGATGTGGCGGGCAGCTTTTAATACCCATGGACGACGAGGCTTGTTTAAACCTTTGCCTTTCCTAGGACCATTTTTGTAATAGTCTTCGGCATGTTTTTGTTCTGGCAATACCTTAGCGTTTACGTTAATGTATTCCGCGTTTGTTTTTTTACCCATATATTTCCTTTCAAATTAATTTGGGATTATTGATTTTTATAGGAAGTAACAACTTCCAATATATAAGAAGCGAGTTTATCCATTCCTTCATCTGTTTTGGCGGATACCGGGAAGAATTTGGCTTCTTTATTAACCTTTAGAATAGATTCTTCGGCTTTCTTAAAGTCGAAATCGAATAGCGATAAAGCGTCAATTTTAGTAAATACGAATGCGTCACCGACAGTAAACATCAAAGGATATTTGATTGGCTTATCATCACCTTCTGGTACTGATAGGATTACTAAATTCATTGTTGCCCCTGTATCGAATTCGGCTGGGCAAACTAGGTTGCCAATATTTTCTAGGAAAATCAAATCGAATTCATCTTCCCCTAGACCTGCAACACCTTCGCTAGTCATCTTAGCATCAAGATGGCATTCACCAGTTGTGTTGAGTTGGATTGTTTTGACACCAGTCTTACTTGAAACAGTTTCAGCATCGACTTTAGCATCCATATCGGCTTCCATAACGCCAATACGTAAATGTTGTTTTAATCTATTGATAAGGTTTACAAGCAAAGTGGTCTTTCCAGAGCCTGGGCTAGACATGACATTGATTAGGAAAATATTCTTCTTGCGAAGTTCGTTTCTCAATTCATTAGCCCTAGAATCATTGTTTGCTAAAACACTTTGTTTGACCTTAAGGACCTTAATTGTTTCCATTATAAAAATTCCTTTCGTGAATATAATAATACAAATTACGCGCGTGTGTAAGAGAAATCGATTAAAATAACAACCTATCGTTACACAAATGCAAAAGTGTCAATTATCTAATTGGAGAAAAGAAGAAAGTTAGGAAATATCCGCACATTTGTTCAGGGCTAGAAAGACATCCACCTTTTACCCAGCTTGATAATAAAGCAGCGAAAGATTCCGTAGTTACAGTAAGTACCATTTCAGAAGGGATATCTTCATATTTAATATATCCTTCTTCAATCAAATCGTTCATAAAAGGAGAGGAGCGCCTTTTTAATTCATTTAGGAAAACATATGAACCTTCTGAATTCAAAATCGAGGAAATCAAATCCCTATCTTCATAAAAGTGATAGAAGATATGTGTTAGGTATCTAGTTGGGGAAAGTAGCCTAGATTTCGAGAAATCATGCCCTGCTTCTTTTTCTAACTTCAACGAAAATACATGGTCAAAAATCGAATCGCAGAAAGAAGAAAGGACATCTTTTGTCGATTTAAAATGGGCATAGAATGTCGATCTAGAAATCTCTGCTTTTTTAATCAAATCATTAACGCTTAAATTCTCGTATCCTTTTTCTTTTAATAGGCTGGCGAAGGATTGATAAACCTTCCTTAATGTTTTTTCTTCTCTTTTATCCATGAGGAAATATTAACACATTGTTTGTTAATTTGAAAGTTATCGAACAAATCTGACAATATGTTTGATAAATTTTATACAAAAGGTCTATTTTTGTTTCTTTTTGTCAATTAATAACGTAATATTTGCCTTGGCTATGGGAATAGATGACGTTAAACAATTAGAAAGAGAGAGCAAGAAAAGGAACACCCTTTACTTTGTAGCTCTAGGTATATTGTTTTTCATTTTGATTTTATCTTTTTTCTTTGCTTTGTTTATCGATTCTAGCGGACTTGAATTCTTTGATATGTTAAAAGGATTATTTAGAGTCGGTAGCAAAAAGGCAAACATCATAATCGGGAATATAAGGTTAAGAAGAGTAATAGCTTCTTTACTTGTCGGGATTGGATTAACTCTTTCCGGTGCGATAATGCAATATTGCCTTAATAATCCAATGGCTTCCCCTTCTACTTTAGGGGTATCGGAGGCAGCGACATTCGGGGCTACTATTGCCTTGGTTATTTTCTCTAGTGGAAACTTCTCTTCTAATACGGTTCTTTCTATTACCAATCCATATCTAGTTTCTACTTGTTCCTTTATTATGTCTTTAATTGCAATCCTAATAGTTTTATTCCTATCTAAATTCAAAGGATTCTCGCCTTCGACTGTTGCTTTATGTGGAATAGCTTTAGGCGGTTTATTCTCTTCTTTGACTGCAATAGTCCAATATTTTTCTAGCGATTCAAATGTAGCAAGTACAGTCTATTGGACATTTGGAGACTTAAGTAGGCCTAGTTTCCTTCAATTAGGCATAATGGCTGCGATTGTTATTCCTAGTATTATCATCTTCCTAGTTTTATCTAGAAGAATAAATGCCTTAATGGAAGGAGAAGAGGTTGCTAAATCGCTTGGAATTAGAACTAATCTATTAAGATTTATCTGTCTTCTTTTAGCATCTTCAATCTGTGCGGTTACGGTTTCTTTTGTAGGGATTATTGGATTTATAGGATTGGTTGTCCCTCAAATCGTATCTAGATTAATTGGAGAAAACGCTTCTAAGTCACTTCCTTTAACTGCTCTAATTGGTTCGATATCCATGCTTCTACTTGATACTTTATCTAGAGTTCTAGTTAAAGGAACCAACTTACCAGTAGGTTCATTAACTACCTTAATTGGCGCACCTGTTTTTATCTACATACTTCTTACTTCTAGGAGGCAATCCAAATGGAATTAGAGATACATGGGTTGACTCTTTCTTATTCAAAAAAGCGTGAAAACGTATTAGAAAACGTTTCCTTGTCCTTAGAAAAAGGTGAGATAGGAATACTAATCGGCAGGAACGGGATTGGTAAATCGACGTTACTAAAATCGTTGATAGGTTCAATAAAACCAAAAGAAGGTTCAATTGAAATAGAGGGCAAAAGAATTGAATCATATAAAAGAATTGAACTAGCAAAGATAGTTTCCTTCTTGCCACAGCAAATCATTCTTCCATCTAGGTTAGTCAAAGAAGAAGTATCTTTAGGAAGATTGCCATTCTCCCCAATATTTTCTTCAAAAGAAGACAAAAACATCATAATGGGGGCAATGGAATCAGTTGGAATATCGCATCTAGCAAATAAGTACTGCAACGAATTATCTGGAGGAGAAATCCAAAAGGTTGGAATAGCTAGATCGTTAGCAAGCCAATCAAATCTAGTTTTAATGGATGAGCCAACTTCTAATCTTGATTTAAAATCATCATATTCTTTAGCCAAAACAATAAAAGAACTTTCTAAAGAGAAAGGAATTACATTCTTAATCTCTATGCATGATATACACTTATCTTCCTTCCTAGGAGATAAGTTCTTCTTCTTAAAGGAGAAAGAGATTATATGTTCAGGAGGAAAAGAAACTTTAACTAATGAGAACATGAAAAAGACATTCGATTTAGATGATGAATTCATTCTAAATAATGGGGGCATTACTTTATTTAATATTGAAAAGGATATACAAAAATGAAAAAACAATTCTTACTA
The DNA here is from genome assembly GCA_052273085.1 of Candidatus Alloenteromonas sp. GTDB lineage: Bacteria > Bacillota_I > Bacilli_A > RFN20 > CAG-826 > Alloenteromonas. The sequence goes on along the minus strand of DAVZIW010000033.1, from coordinate 4,605 downwards.
CTCACCATTTTAGCAGCTTTGGCTAGCTGCGGAGTTCCTTCTACTGAAGACACCGGCACAACAGAAGCTACCAAAACAACGACTACTGCTGAATCCACTGCTATTGAAAATGAAATAACTCTTACCGACTTAATTGGAAGGCAAGTAAAACTAGTCCCCGGAAAGGCAAAACGTATTGTTTGCATTGGAGGGGGTGCTTTACGTCTATATAGCTACGTGGGTGACTTATCTTTACTATCCGGAGTTGAAAGGGTTGATGTTGAAGGGCCTAATAAAGATAAGTTTGGTTTTGTAAATAATCCTTTAGCAATTAGACCATATAAAATCGTCCATCATGAAACATGGGATAATTTGCCATCTTGCGGAATGGGCGGACCAAAAGCCCAAGCAGTTGATATGGAAGCCATTCTAAATTGTGACCCAGATTTAATTATTTCTTTATATAGCAATGATAAAGCTGGAATGGATAACCTATCCTCTACATTAGATGTTCCTGTACTAACTTTATCCTATGGGAATAACGAAGCATTTGATGAAAACATAAAGAAGTCTCTTGAACTATTAGGAAAAGCTTTAAATAAAGAAGAAAGAGCAGCCGAATTAGTTACCTATATTCAAGATATTGAAAAAGATTTAGCCACTAGGTCAGAAGGAATCGAAGACAAAGATAAGCCAAGTCTTTATCTAGGTTGCCAAGCCAACTACGGGCTTAAGTCATTTGAATCTTCTACTGCTGGATATAATGTTTTCAAAGCCGCTGGAGCTAGAAATTATCTAGACGATTTAGGATTAAAAGGTTATCAAAAATCAGTTGATCTTTCTAAATTAGTTGAATCCAGCCCGGACAAAATCATTCTTGATGCCGGTGGATTAGGTTTATTCAAAGCAGATTATAAGATTCCTGAAAAAAAAGAAATATTCAACAGCATCGGTGCGATTAAAAACCAAGAAGTCTATATCCAAATGCCTTATAACTCCTATTATACAAATCTAGAAATTGCCTATGCTGATGCTTATTTTGCAGGCATGGTTTCTTTCCCAGAAAGATATAAAGATTTCAATCTAAAAGACAAAGCTAATGAAATCACCAAGAAGTTCTTGGGCGTCGATTTCTACGATAATGATAAATTAGATAATGACATCTCCGACCAAATGTTAGGTGGATATCAAAAGATTAATATGCCTCTAGAAGATTTCCTCAATGAAAAAGTCAAATAAACACATAGAATCATTCTTTGATAACCTTGCCCCTACTTGGGATAATGCCCAAGATAGAGAGGATTTTAAATTTGCATTAATTGACCAACTTGGATTAAAAGAAGGGGATCGTGTATTGGATTTAGCCTGTGGAACTGGTGTTGTAACTTCAAAAATTCAATCCATTACAAAGACTAAAGTCACAGCTTTAGATATATCGAAAAATATGATAGATATAGCTAAGTCTAAATGTAATAACCCTGAAATTGATTTTAGAGTTGGTGATTTCTATGAATTCAATGAGACTGGTTTTGATTATATTGTAATTCTAAACGCTTATCCTCATTTTCTTGACTTGAATGAGCTAAAGAAACAGTTTCATGAAACACTGAAACACGGGGGGCGTGTAGCGATTATTCATGCTTGTGGAAGAGAAGAATTGAATTCTCACCACGCTGCACATGCTCTGAATGTATCTAGAATGCTAAACAATGTTGATGAAGAAGCAAAATTCTATTCAGATTGCTTTAAAATCATTAAAAAAGAAGAGGATAAAAACCACTATATTTTAATACTAGAAAAAGAGTAGAATTTTACTCATTTTTACATCTAGTAATTAAAACTACATTACTATTTTCCACTCTATTTTCTAGTTTATTAGTAGATAAATATCATAAATAGTCTAGATTTAATCGAATTAATTAAGGATTCTCTAAATTAGAGAGTCATTTTCTCTAGTTTGGAAAGTGCGAAGTAGAGTGACATTGACTTTCATTTTATTAAAATGGCATTGCCTAAAGAGGGCACTTATCTATGATAAACGTAAAATCAATCACAACTTCACTTACAAATACCAAATTCAAAAGGTATTCACTCATTGCAATCGGTTCAATTGCTTTAGGCGTCGGAGCCGGTTTTGCTGGAGCGAGGATTTTAAAACCTACCGTTACGGAAGTTGTTATGAACGAAAATAATTCTCTTGCCGTTACAGAAGGATATCTAAAACTAGCGAGAACCGCTTATGACACCGCTGTTAAAAATGGAGATCCACTTGAAACCGCATTGACTCCAGACCAAATGATGAATTTGGCATATGACATGCTTGGCAATCTAGAATCTACCAAAGCAATCGGAATTGGCGTTTCAAATGCTATGAATATCACAAGCCAAGAAATCCAAAGCTGTGCTATAAAAAATGGAGATGAATACTTTGAGGAATCAAATTCGTTAGGAATTGTTTCCATTCATAACAGGATGTATCAAAGCGGTGATATCACTACCACTTATTGGGGCGAAAAGGATGATTATGAAAATCATCCAAAGAAAGAAATGACCAATGAAGAATATTCATCAATGATGGGAAGGAAAATCAGTGAAGGTCTAGTCTATGTCGTATTGCCATCCACTATCTCAAAGGAAAATATAAATACCCCAGGATATGAAAATAATCCAACAGGAATTTATAAAGGAGATAACGGATACCGAATAGAAATTGAAATGGATGTCAAATCCACCTCAAACGGTTCATCTTATATGCCAGGCGTATATAGATACCAAAAGCAAATGAAGAACATCTCGAACTTAAGTTCTTATCCAAATTTCACCTATTGCCATCTAACCGCAATGGTTGATAAGGATTTAAAGCTTATTTCGATGAAAAACGTAGAAAGCTATACCGCTACTATGGCTTCCGTACCGTTCCCTGCCACTTGTAAGGCAGAATTAACTACTTACTATTTCACGGATCAAGAATACAAAATTCCTGACCTAACTGAAAAGATAGATTACTCAATCACTAAATAGGGAATGTTGAAAAATGGATCAATTTAAAAGAAATGTTAACGGCGTTGAAAAAGCCGCTGTAAGAATTAGAAGGGGCATAGCAACAGGATTAATGAGTCTTGCATTTTTTGGCATAACTGCCGGTGCAACTTATCTATTCATTCCTGCAAAGCACGAAACTGTTACTCCTGATGATAGCGGAACAGATATAACTCCAGATATCCCAGATAACGGTGACAATAACGATGGAAGAGGAAAACTCATCCAAAATTTATTAGCAGAAGTTACTGGAGAAGGATTAAGACTAAACGTCGATAAAGGTTATGTTTCCTTCAACTCCGATAGCGAAAATAAATTAACATTTGATAATGCTAAAGTTGATTTATCTTTATCTAGTATCGATACAAAGCAAATAATCAAAGGCATAAATCTAAAAGTAAATGCCCCTGTAAATTATTGTGGAAAGACACGTTCTTTAGCGTTAGATAAAATTGAAGACTATGCATATTTTGATATCTCTAATGACAATGAAGGAAATATCGATGATGCTGCTAGAAATTATAACTTTAGATACAAAATAAACTTAGCTACCAAGACCCCTTCCGAATATGGAGGAGAAGATAGCAATGACCCAGCTACCGGCGGTGAAGTTATCTATAACTATGGTGATTTCTCATATGTAGTTGATACTATCCTTAATATTTTGACTGCCGATGATAGCGGACTTCATGGCAAGATTAATTTCCCATCTTTCTCTACTATAATTGGTGGAGATTCTTCTAGCGAAGGAAACACAAATACTGAAAATTCATCTAGCGAATCTAGCATGGATACTGATGCCATGTTAGATGCTTTCAACAATATGAAAGAAGGCAAATACAACGATAGCCCATATTATTTACTTGAACTTCCAGTTGGAAATGATACCTATAAAATTGGATTAGCAACCGATAAGGAATATAACCTTGCAAAAGTTGATTTCCCTGCAAAAGTCTCTTTAGATAACGGAAATACTTATACCGATAACCAAGAAGAATTTGCAATCAATAACGAAACCAAGTTAAAGATTTCCGCTTCTGTCTATTCAGGAAGCGAAGCTAATATTGACTGGGCTCATCCAAAATATGAAGCACTTTCATATAGGGAAATATATAACTCCCTTGATTTATTTAAAGAAGTAGCAAACCTTGTCGCTGTTCCAAAATTTGGATTAAAGATGAATCTAGATTTAGGAAGATCTAGCGAAGGTAGAGAAGCTTCTTTATACGTTACCGAAAAACAATCCCAAGAAGAAAAAGCCTATATTGATTTAGATGCTGATGTTGATTTCTCTAAATACAGTCTAAATAGCATTGGAGCTTCCTTAAATATTGGGAAATATGTTAAAGAAGGCAACGTTTTAACTTCTACTAAAGATAAGGCAAGTCAAACCCTTGAAGTAAAGAAATTAGAAAATGTAGATGATTTCTATCTTGGTTTAAACACTGCCTTAAAAGCCAAGACAAATAAGACAACCGTTGATACCGTGTATTCAAATATCAAAAATGCTATTGATGGAATGAATGGCGGAGAAACCACCACTAAACAAATCAAGACGACCAAAGAGCAATCTCTGCTTCTATTGAT
>DAVZIW010000032.1:0-13128 GCA_052273085.1 Candidatus Alloenteromonas sp. | reverse complement strand
TACTATCTTCCTTTAATGCAATTAGAGGTATTGGCGGAACTTTATATAGCCAATTAACAGTTGCTGATAGAAAAAATAGCACAGCCAAACTTAAAAACGGAGAAGAAGTCGAAGTTACAATGTCTAATTGGTCTTCCTTGATTGAAAAGTCAGCCTGCGAAGAAGATAGGCAAGTTATATTCGAAGCTTTATATAAATTCTACTTTGAACATAAGAACACTTACGGAGAAATCTATAACTTGGTCCTCCAAGATCAATTAGCAGACGTCAAATCTAGAGGTTATAAATCAATATTAGCATCACACCTTACTAATTCTAGAATTCCAGAAGATGTATTCATGAATCTAGTAAATGTAGTTTCTTCTAATACTGCCCCACTTAAGAAATATTATGAATTAAGAAGGAAAGCCTTAGGATTAACCAAACATCGTTCTTACGATAGATTCCTTCAATTAGCTACTAGTGACAAGAAATATAGCTATGAAGAAGGAAAGGAATTATTCTTCAAGTCAATTGAACATTTCCCAGCCGATTTCCAAGAAAAAGCCCACGAAGTATTAAAAGATGGCTTTGTTGATGTTAATCCAAAACTTGGAAAAAGAAGCGGAGCTTATTCTAATGGAGGATATGACTTCCATCCATTCATACTTCTTAACTGGAATGGTGATTTAGGCGATTGCTTCACCTTAGCTCACGAATCCGGCCACTCCATTCATACTCTTTATAGCGAAGAAGCCCAGCCAACATTAAAACAAGACTACACTATCTTCGTCGCTGAAATCGCATCTACATTCAATGAACATAACTTGCTAGATTATCTTCTAAAAGATCCTTCATTAAGCAAAGAAGACAAGATTTATCTATTACAAAAATCAATTGATGAGATTGCCTCCACTTTCTATAGGCAAACCTTATTCGGACAATATGAATATGAAATTGCTACTTTGGCAGAAAAAGGCGAACCAATCAATTACGAAGTCTTATGTGCCAAGATGGAAGAGTTATATTCCCTCTATTATGGAATCGACATAAAAGAAGAAAAATATAAGAACCTTGTCTGGGCTTATATTCCACATCTCTTCTACACTCCTTTCTATGTCTATCAATATGCAACTAGTTTCACTTCTTCGATGTTAATTTATCAAAGAGTTAAAAATAACGAGCCAAACGCTTTCAATAATTACATCAACTTATTAAAGTCCGGCGGAAGCGAATATCCAGTCGAACAAGTTAAAGAAGCTAATGTAGATTTAACTAAGAAAGAGCCATATTTAGCCGTTGTCGATAGAATGAATGAATTAGTCGACAAACTAGAAGAACTCTTAAAATAAAGCATTTAACAGCTTGTTAACCGCGTTGAAATACACGCGGTTTTTATTTGACTAAAAGAAAAGGTTAGATACATGACCTAACCAATTACTTTGTTTCGTTATTTGTAGGATCTAATTCAGCAGGAATAACTTCAGGATTCTCAACAATTAAATCTTCTTTTTTGTTGGCCTTTTCATTCTTTTTCTTTTCTTTTTCAGCTTCTTTAAGAGCCTTCTTTTCTGCTTTTTTAGCCGCCTTTAGTTCCTTTTTGCTTAAGATCGGAGGAGTAATTTCAGCTTTCTCTTCCTTCTTTTGACTAGAATCATCGATAGTCTCAACTTTAGCTTCGCTAGATGTAGCAACCGAAGAGATAGAAGATGAAGACACACCGTTTTGTTTATCAATCAATATCTTTCTTTCTTGACGTAAAGCAAGATAGGACGAAGAGGAATATAAAGCATCAAGTTCTTTTCCCCTTATAATACGTGCACGATCTAATATATCTCTTTTTAATATTTCGTAGGCATCTGGAGTGATTGGTTCGGTATTATTAACATCAAACTCAAATTCAAATAACAATAGAAGAATTTCAGAATACTTTTTCTTTTTATAAAGCTTGTTGAATTTCTTAACTACATATTTCTTTTCAGTCTTTGTAGTCTGTCTATTTTTAACCAACTTAAGTCTTTTATATATGGCCTTATATTTTCTAGGAGTTAAGTGATTATCAAAATAGCAAAGCAAAAGGGCAAAGGATGAAACACCTAGACAGGCATAAAAGCCAATGTCAAATACCATCTTTGAAATCTCGCCTAATTGAGCAGGAGCATTTTCTTTTAGTAACCACTCGCCAAAAACGTTATAAGCAAACGAAAGCGAGAAACCTAATAGGCTAACAACTATAAGAGTATTAATAAGGTGGTACCACCACTTTCTTAGCGACAAAGAAATTGTCAAAAATCCAGTAAGCAAAGTTGTCAATATTAAAAGCAAAGGACAACCATAAACTGCAATAAAATCAACCATGGAAATTGGAGCTTCTAGCCATGGCATAGTGAACTCCCCAATATTGATCTTTTCTAGAAGGCCAGGCATGCCAGGCAATATGAATTTGGCAAAAACGGTAGCCAATAAGAAAATGGTAAAAATAATAGCCCAAGGGATAAATACTTTTCTAGGCCTACTTGGATAAGCCTTTTCTAATAACGCTTCATCAATCATAGACAAATATTAATCAATTAATAAAGCTATTTAAACACAAACCGAAAAAGTGTCTAGTTTTTATAGCCTAAAAATTTAGCCAAATCCTTCTATATATAATGGGAAAGAATAGAAAAAATACAATGAAATAAGGAATCATTTTTGATTCATTTATTAAACGCGTACAGCCGTACTGCATAACAGCAATATAGAAAGACAAGTTAATTTTTTATTTGTATTTATCGTTATTATTTATTTCGTACAGCCGTAAAGATATACACATTCTTGATAATTATTAATTAAGAATTTAAAATATTAAACATGGAAAATATAGACAGCATTTCTTCTTTAATAAATTCGACAACTCTACCTGTAGAATTCAAATATCACGTTAGCGAAAAAGGGATAGAGAACATTGTAAAAGCCATTGGCTATCTTTCAAACGGGAATGGCGGATACATTGTTATAGGTGGGGAGAACAAAACAAAACTTAACGGAATAGATAGACTTGAATCCAATAAAATTATTGACTCAATCCAAGCCCAAATTAAGCTTCGTTTAACTCCAATTCCCACAATTAATATCAAAGAAGAAATGGCTAATGGAAGACCTGATAAAGTAATAACTTTAATTCAGATTATTCCTTCTAAATCAATTACTTTATATGTAGATGATAATAACAAAACATCGATTTTAACGAAAAAAAATCTAATTTATTATCCAATGTCAAAAGCAGAGCTTTCAATGTATCTAAAGCAAAGATCGTCAAAGTATTTCGATAATGAATTAACCTCAATTAAATATAATGATTTATTGTTTACTGAACTAAGTAAAAAATGGTCAAATAAGGAAATTAATTTCTCAAAAGAAACTGTATCAGAGATGTCTTTACTAGGATTAAATGACGAGCTTACTTATGGGCTTTATTTCTTTTCAAACGATTCTAGTTATCCTTCATTAAAGGCTGTTGGACATATTTATTCAGGCGAAGAGACTAGAGAAGATGAATTGCTATCGATGGCAAAAAGTAAAGGAAACATCGTATCTTTATATGATTTTTGCTACTCTTTTACTGATAGTTATATTCCATTAGATAGTCCTTCTTGCCCATATAAAAAAGACGCCATAATAAACGCGATTTTGCTAACTTTAGCCAAAAGAAATTACCTTGATGAAGAAAATATAATCAATATCAATATCTTTTCTAACCATATCTCAATTGGCTCAAATGGAGATATAGCCAATGAGGGAGAATTCATTTTGCCATATCTAAGCAAGGTAAAACTTAGCAGCAGGAATTATTTAATTTGCAATATTTTGTCTAATATTTATCCAATAGATTTTACATCTCCATTTGAAAAAATTATTGATAATTATAAAGATGAAAATTCGTCAATATATCCTTTGCTAAAGTCTGGTTATCAGAAATTTGAATTTGTATTTACTTCAACAAAAAACGAAGATGAAAATGAAATCAAAGAAGAAATTAAAGGACCTATTTATAAACTAGACTATAAGAAGATAACTAAGGGTAATAGGGAATATGATAATGACATATTATCCTTATGTTTTGATTCTGCTAAATCTAGGCAAGAAATAGCTAAATTAACTCCTTATACAAGTCGCTCTTCTTTCCTTACTAGCGTACTTAATCCGCTTCTAGAAGCCTCTTTGTTGCTTCCTACAACTAAGTTCAAGACTTCACCAAACAATAAATATTTCACCAATCCAGCCAAGGTGAAAAGAATAAAAAAATAGCCACCGAATTTTGTTTCGATAGCTATTCTTGGAGGGTTATTTCTCTATTAAATCGAGCTTTCGATTTTCAAATTTCATCAAATAGGCTTTCTTAGTAGATAAGTTGCCTTCGACAATTCTAGAAGCAATATAGGTTTCAATTTGATCTTGGATAAATCTCTTAAGTGGACGTGCTCCAAATTCGGTATTGTAAGCAGAATCTAGAACATAATCGGTAATAGATTCATCAAAATCGACTGAATAATATTGTTCCTTTAGTCTTTCTTGAAGTTCATTTAACATCTTCTTGACGATTAAGCGTTGAGTGTCCTTGCTTAATGGATTGAAATAGACAATTTCATCGATTCTATTAAGGAATTCTGGCTTAAAGGTTGTATGAAGTAACTTCTCGACCATGTCTTTATGTCCATCAAGGATATATTCAGATCCAAGGTTGGAAGTCATGATGATAACCGTATTCTTAAAGTCGACTAATCTACCTTGAGAATCGGTAAGTCTACCTTCATCTAGAACCTGTAATAAGAGGTTGAATACTTCAGGATTGGCTTTTTCGATTTCATCAAATAGGACTATGGAATAAGGATTCCTTCTAACTTTTTCAGTTAATTGACCACCTTCTTCATAACCAACATATCCCGGAGGAGCACCTATTAAACGTGAAACGCTATAACGCTCCATATATTCAGACATATCAATTCTAATGATGTCGTTTTCATCATCAAACAGGGCTTCTGCCAAGGCTTTTGAAACCTCAGTCTTACCAACCCCAGTAGGACCTAGGAACAAGAATGAACCAATTGGCCTATTAGGATTTTTAATGCCAGCCCTCTGACGAAGGATTGCATTATAGACTAGGCTAATCGCACTATCTTGCCCAATAACACGTTTAGCCAATACATTTTTAAGATCTAAAACCTTTTCTCTATCACCTTTATTTAGCGAAGAAGTAGGAATTCCAGTCATTCTAGATACAATCTTAGAAATCTCTTCCTCATCAACAATTTCGTTAACTAGACGGTCAGATGAGCCTTCCTTGGTTAATGAAGTGAGCTTGCTCTCTAACGATGGGATTACTTGATATTGAAGTTTAGAAGCTTCTTGGTAATTCCCTTCCGAGAACTTGACTCCTAGATCAAACTTGGCTTTTTCTAGCTCTTTCTTAATCTCTTTAGCCTCATTGATGCCTTCTTTTTCTTCTTTCCATTTCTTAGAAAGAGAATCAAATTGGGCTTTCAAAGAAGTCAAATCATTATTCAAAGATGCTAGTCTAGCCTTAGAAGAGTCATCTTTTTCCTTCTCCAAAGCAACCTTTTCAATTTCAAGTTGCCTTATTTTCCTATTAACTTCATCAAGTTCAGTAGGCATGGATTCGATTTCGACTTTAATTGAAGCACAGGCTTCATCAAGTAAATCTATAGCCTTATCAGGTAAGAACCTATTAGTTATATATCTATTAGATAAAGTAGCAGCTGCAACTAGAGCCCCATCAGTAATCCTAACCCCATGGAAGGATTCAAATCTTTCCTTCAATCCGCGAAGGATAGAAATAGTATCCGCGACAGTAGGTTCACCAACCATGACAGGTTGGAATCGACGTTCTAGAGCCCTATCTTTTTCAATATATTCCCTATATTCATTTAAGGTAGTAGCACCGATACAATCGATTTCTCCTCTTGCTAGCATTGGTTTAAGCATATTAGAAGCGTCTAGAGCCCCATCAGCCTTACCAGCACCGACAATAAGGTGGATTTCATCAATGAAAAGAATAATCTTCCCATTGGATTCTTTTATTTTGTTAAGGACAGCTTTTAATCTTTCCTCAAATTCACCTCTATATTTAGCCCCGGCAACTAGAGCACCCATATCAAGTTCATATACTTCCTTCCCTTGAAGAGAAGTTGGTACGTCGTTTTTGACTATTCTTTCAGCCAAGCCTTCAACAATCGCGGTTTTACCAACGCCAGGTTCGCCTAGCAAAATTACGTTATTCTTAGTCTTTCTAGAGAGAACTTGGACTACTTTCCTAATCTCGTCATCTCTGCCGATGACTGGATCAAGTTTTCCATCTCTAACCGCATCGTTAACATTACGGCCGAATTTTTCCAATACATTAGGATCGGAAGCATAGTCTATTGGACCTTGTTCTTGCATATTCATATGTTTCTTTCTCCTTTCGCCAACTTAATGGCTATATTTACTATAATACATTTTTTAGCACTCGCAAGGGTTGAGTGCTAAATATTTGCAAAAAGAAAACCGCCACTAAGTTAATAATGGCGGCTAAAGAGATCAAATTACATCAAACTCTTATAAAGAGCGATAACGTCTTCTTTGGTAATTGGGGCTGGGTTGCCTGGCATACAGGCATCAGCCATAGCTGAATCAGCAAGGAAGGATAAGTCTTCTTCTTTGACAATTCCTTTTAAGTTGGTTGGAATTCCAACGGCGATAGAAAGATTTTGGACAGCATCAATAGCGGCTTTCCTATATTCTTCTTGGGTCATGGAATCAACACCTTTAACACCCATTGCTCTAGCGATTTCACGATACTTTTCACCAGAATATGGGGCATTATATTTCATGCCAGTAGGAAGAAGGATAGAGCAAGCAACACCGTGTGGGGTATCATAAAAAGCAGATAATGGGTGAGCCATGGAGTGAACCATACCTAATCCAACATTAGAGAATCCCATACCAGCAACATATTGTCCAAGAGCCATTTCTTCTCTGCCTTTCTTTTCATTCCTGCAGGCAGCTTCGATATTATGTGAAATGATGCGGATAGCTTCGATATGGAACATATCAGATAATTCCCAAGCACCTTTGGTGATATAACCTTCAATAGCGTGGGTTAAGGCATCCATACCGGTGGCAGCTGTTAATTTAGCTGGCATAGTTTCCATCATAAGTGGGTCGACAACAGCAATGATTGGAAGATCATGAGGATCGACACAGACGAATTTACGGTGCTTTTCTTCATCGGTGATAACGTAGTTGATGGTAACTTCAGCAGCTGTTCCAGCAGTTGTTGGAACAGCAATTATTGGCATAGATGGGTTTTGGGTTTGGATGGCACCTTCAAGGGATCTAACATCAGCATGTTCTGGGTTAGCAATGATGATACCAATGGCTTTAGCAGTATCCATAGAGGATCCGCCGCCGACAGCAACGATATAATCAGCTTCGGCTTTTTTAAAAGCAGCAACACCATCTTGAACATTTTTGATGGTTGGGTTTGGCTTTACTTGATCAAATACTTCATAAGCAAGATTTGCATTATCAAGAACTTTTAGGACATGGTCGACAACGTGGAACTTGACTAGAGATTCATCAGTGACGACTAAGGCCTTTTTGAAATGATGGGTTTTAGCTTCAACGGCAATATTTTCAATGGCATTGAATCCGTGATAGCTAACAGGATTTAAACAGAAGCGATAAGACATAATAACAATTCCTCCAATGCTTCGAGTCTATTATAAAACGAAATACAAACCAAGTTAGGTTTTTTAACAAATTTAAAACAATTTAGATAAATGAACAAAATATTGTTCAATCGGTAAAAAAGTATGTAGGTTAATCAACGGATTTTAAAGACCCATTCATATCAATATTTTTGATGTGACGGTACAAAAGGGAATTAACAATAAATACAGAAATAAATACCATAAGGACAGAAGCTATATAAGAATACCATTGGACATCCCCGATTGTTCCAAATCCTAGGAAAGTAAATAGCCAAGCAAGGAAGCCTGCCGCAAATGGAAGAGACAAAACTGCGCCAGTCATACAAATAAAGACAAGTTCCCTAAAGCAATACATGGAACATTCAAAGTCTCTATAGCCTAGAACTTTTAAAGTGGCAATTTCTCTTTTTCTATCTTCTATATTCATGTTGGCCAAAGAATAAATAACCGTAATAGAAATGGCTACAGCAAATAGAATAATTACTGCAGAAATCGAACCCATAGAAGAGGCAACATTTGCAAAAAGTTCATCGTTTTTTAACGCAATACTCGCATCGTTTAATCCAAATCCAAGCAAAAGCAAACCAGTAGAAAGGCAAGTTGAGAATAAGGTTAGAATAAGATTTTTCTTTTGCCTGAATATATTCCTAAAACTTGATTTCCAAGAAAAGGAAATCTTATTCCAAAGCCATCCAATCCTTTCTAATAGGATTTTCCTTCCAGGTTTAGGAGAGACATCTTTTAATAAATCAGCAGGTTCTTCTTTTAAATATAAATAAGATATATAAAGGGTAATTAATAAGGAAGCTAGAGTAATTCCAACTGCAATAAGAACCCCAGCTAGATTAAACATCGTCATTCTTAGAGGACCTAATTTAAAGACATCTTCATAAGCCTTTCTTACTACATAAGGGAGGAAAGGAGCTCCTAGTAAATAACCTACAAGGCAACCTAATCCTGAAGACAAAACCGAGAAGAGGCAGAACTTAAATATAATCTTCTTCCTACTTACTCCTAAAGAGAAATAACATCCTATCTCTTTTCTTTCATCTTTCATAAGCCTAGAGATGGTAATCAAATTAATTAAGCCGCAGACGCCGACAAAGAAGATTGGGAATATATATGATAATTTACTAACTTTTTGGCTATATTCGCTGAAAAGCTTGAAACCTGTATTTTCTTCCATCGTCAAAATGGAAATATTATCCTCGCCAAAATCAGAAAGAATCTTCTTTTTTATCTTAGCAACACTTTCTTCATAACTAGAAGAAAGATAATCGTGATTGACATTAAGTCTTACATAAATATCAGAAGTAACTAGAGATACAGGGAATTTAGCTGAATCAAAATAAAGAATAGCAGAGACATATTCTTCTTCATTTTCATCTTCTAGCCATGCTCTTTCTTTAGCAACGCTAGTATAAAGGTCGCTTTCGACAATGCCGACAACTTCGACATCCCCAAAAGAAGAAAGTTCATTAATCGATACCTTATCCCCTATTTTTAGATTCTTTCTATTTAAAGATGGTTCGATTGAATAACACTCAGCAAGGTTAAATAATTCTTCTTCACCTTCTTTTAATTTAGGTAACCCCAATTTAGAAGTGCCTTTACTTAATGGAAGGAAATAACATCTATAATATTCGTCTCCATTTTTAGAATCATAAGACATGAAGGGATTGATTTCTTTCACTTCTGAATAGGATTTAATCTTGTCTATATCTTCACTTGAAAACCCTGATTCCGATTTGCATTTTATAGTTAAATCTGGAGTAGTCTCACTATAGTTTTTAGCAAAGGCGTCGGAGAAAAAAGGAGTCAATGTCCCTAGTCCACTAGAAATAGCAACAGAAAGAAGGCAAATAACAAAATTCGCCAAGAATCTCCCTTTATTAGAAAGCAAAGTTCTTCCTATTGTTTTAACAAAACTAGACATATCACCACTCAATACTTTCTATATCTACTGGATTTGGGTTATGTTCATCTAGAACAATTCCCCCGTTTTTAATTCTAAGAAGATGATCACCCATATCCTTTAAAGCGCTATTATGGGTAACAATAATTACAGTCTTCTTTTGGATTTTTGCACATGAACTAAGTAGTTTTAAAATCTCTTTACCAGTTTCATAATCAAGCGCACCTGTAGGTTCGTCGCAAAGAATGATATCTGGGTTTTTAGCAATAGCCCTAGCTACTGATACTCTTTGTTGTTCCCCTCCGGATAATTGAGATGGGAAATTATTGAATCTATTGCTTAGCCCAACAGCTTCTAAAGTCTTATCTACAGGAAGTGCATCTTTTTTAAGTTCGGTTGCTAATTCAACATTTTCCTTAGCAGTCAAGTTAGGCATCAAATTATAGAATTGGAAAACAAAACCAATGTAATTACGTCTATAATCCCCTAGTTGTTTTTGATTGAATTTAGATAAATCCTCACCTTTGACAATTAAAGATCCAGATGTAGCAGAATCCATCCCACCGATAAGATTCAATAAGGTTGATTTACCTGCTCCAGAAGGTCCAAGAATAATAGTAAGTTCGCCTTGCTCTATCTTGAAATTAACATTTCTAATCGCGTCGACTTTACCTTCCCCTTGACCAAAGGATTTACATAAGTTTTTTGCTTCCATTACAGTTCCCATAACTCACTCCTTTGTCAAAATAAATATAGCATTTCTACAAGAAAGAAATACTATAATTTTTGCAAAAGTTAAAATAAATTATTTTAAGGAATTAAGGAAGAGGCAATTTTGGCATCTTTAATGGCCTCTCCAATGGTTTTTGAGCCATGAAAATAATCGCCACAAAGGAAGATATTTTCTTCTATTTGCCTACATGGGTTAGCTATTTTATATAAATCGTAGTCACTTTTTTGACCAATACAGGTGATTAAATATGAGCCTATTAATGTTTCACCTCTTGTAGTCGTGTTTTCAAAACTAGCACGACCATTTTTAACTTCACCTAGTTTTGTCTTGATGGTTTTAATTATTAAACCGTTCTTATCTTCTTCTATATCATCTATAACGGAAGTAAAGACAAAAGAGATTCCATTTGAAATAGCCAAATCTATTTCTTCTTTATTCGCAGGCATAGAAGCAAAGTCTCTTCTATATAAAAGGGTAACTTTATAACCTTGTTTTAATAAGAGGTTCGCGCAATCAAAAGCCACATTCCCTCCACCATAAATAACAAAGGAATCTTCTTTATCAAACTTAATCGAATTATTTATTGTCTTATTAAGCAAATCCAATCCATAGATTACCCTAGAAGAGGAATAAAGTATTTGACGTGATAAATTATTTCCAATACAAAGATAGACATAATCATATTCTTTCTTTATTTGGTCTAGTTTTTCTTTATCGCAATAATAAGAAAAGACAAACCTAACACCTAATTTATCTAATTTAGATTTAACTGAATCCAATATAGACATATCAAATCTAAATCTAGGGATGTAATTATAAATCGCGCCACCTATTTCATTATTCTTTTCAAAAATAGTAACTTCATATCCTTTTTTGAATAATTGATAAGCCAAGCTGCATCCAGCAGGACCACTACCAACAATAGCTACTTTCTTATTGTTTTTTATTGGATTTGGATAAGGAAATGGGCAAGAAGAAAGAAGTTTTTCTATTTCTTTTGTATCAATGGGTTCATTAATTTTACCTTTGATGCAATTTCCTTTAGCCCCGCTAGAGCAATCGCATAAAGCTAAAGTAAGTTCAGGAAAAGGATTAAAGTCATATAGGAGTTCGCTAGCCTCTTTTATCATCCCTTCCTTAATTAACATATTGATTCTCTTATAAGGAATGCCTGAACGGCAAAAAGATTCACATCTAGGAGAAATACATCCTAAACATGAAGAGGATAAATTTAAAAGAGATTTTTCTAAATCTAGTTGATCCATGTAGTTATTTAATGATTCTTAGATAAGGAGAAATCTTAAGTTCAGCCTTATTGTATTCAAGCTTTAGATTCTTCTTTTTGCCCTTGCTATCCACTATATGAGTTTTGGTTTCACATAGTAATCCAAGTCTAGCCAAACCATTTGGAAGCAAAGAAGAATAAGGAATATCGATTGAAAGGGATTTAATAACCTTATCCCCTTTTGGATTAACAATTATGGGGGATGATTTTGCATTGTTTACATAATCGAATAAAGTCAAAGAGAATACAGATTTCTTATCCGTAATGTTCTTGATATAGATATTGACCTTGCTAGATACGGTATCTTTATTAATTAACTTCCCAATCGAAGGGGAAGAGAAGAATACTTCCATATCAAAAAGATACTTCTTATCTACAACTGGTTTAATATCATCATTAACACTCAAACGAAGATAGAACTTAGAAAGCCTAGGTTCATCTAAGGCCTTGCACATTCTTTCAATAAAATCATTAAATAGCTTAATGCCTACATTAAATGAATAATATTCCTCATCATCGAAATACGCTTTCATCCTGCCAAATAATTCAGGATATTGGCCAATATAAAAACAAAGGTAAGAAATAATATCGATAAATTCAACCGAGCTTAACTTAGGGGCGATAACTGACGAAGATATAGATTCAGCAAAATAAATCAAATATCTTCTAAGGCTGTCCTTAAATAATTCTCCACTACCCTTTTTGACATTTTCTGAAATTTCATTATAAAAACCTTGCCCGATCTTTCCATCAAGCAAATACATAAGGGTGGATGAAGAATTCTTTGATTTTGTTACCATTACGAATTAAAGCCTTTCAAGACATTAGAAGCATCATCATAGATAGGAGCCATATCAAATTCATCATCACCACTTTTGAATATAGATTCGCATAAACCCATATGGGCTTCATTTCTTTCTTCATAGCCTTTTTTAGTGGCAGAAGAAACCAATTTCATTAATTCTGGATTAACTGTAGTCGCAAATGATTCAGCATTTATAGTAGAAAGAAGATAAGAAACGAAATCGACAAAGAATGTATCTTCATCTTTCTTGATGATTGTTTCATTATCTAGATAGAATTCTCCTTTAACAATAGCCCTAGCAACTTCATTGCTTATAGCAAGGAAAGCCTTGTCATCATCAATATCCTTTAAAAATGCGACAGCAGCTAAAAATGTAGATATTTCCATTGAAGTAGGCAAATCATATTCGATTTCCTTATCCTCGACATAGGCTACCATTGAGCCAAATAATTCAGCGAATTGTAATGTATCTTGTAATGTTGTTTCCATAATCAATGCCTTTATATAAATAAAGGTTACACTTTAATTAAGCAAAAAAGAAGAAGAGAAAGCATTAGAATGAAACTTTTTGATTCAATAACTTGAAGAGAAAGTTTATCATTCCTGACTTTGGTAAATAAATAAAAAATATGGTGCTAAAGCTTGTAAGCAAGCACC
>DAVZIW010000031.1:0-13220 GCA_052273085.1 Candidatus Alloenteromonas sp. | reverse complement strand
CATTTGGACAGCTTTCCCGCATGAAGATCGACAACATGCGCGAGGAGCATCAGGAAAGACTGATCAAAGATGCAGAGAAACTGGCTGCACAGCAGGCTGAAGAAGCTGCAGCAAAGAAGAAGAGTGAGCCAAGAAAACCGGTTGGATTCATTACAGTTTCCATCGGAGAAGGCATGAACGAGATCTTCAAAGAGCTGGGTGCTGATTATATCATCGAAGGCGGACAGACAATGAATCCGAGTACAGATGATATGCTGACAGCAATCGATGAAGTAAATGCAGACCATATCTTCATCTTCCCGAACAACAAGAACATTATTCTGGCTGCAAACCAGGCACAGTCTCTGACAAAGGATAAAGATATCATCGTAATCCCGACAAAGACAGTTCCGCAGGGAATTACAGCTATTATTAACTATATGCCGGAAGCAGATGTGGATACAAACATTGATGCAATGAAAGAGGCCATCGAGAATGTGAAGACAGGACAGGTTACTTACGCAGTCCGTGATACAAAGATCGATGACAAAGAGATCCACGAAGGCGATATCATGGGAATCGGTGATGCAGGAATTCTTGCTGTCGGACAGTCTGTAGAGGCTACAACAAAGGAGATGCTGGCAGAGCTGGTAGATGAAGACACAGAACTGATCAGTCTGTATTTCGGACAGGATGTACTGGAAGAAGATGCAGAACGCTTCGCCGGTGAGGTAGAAGGACTTTCAGAAGAAAATTTTCCAGTGCGACCCCAGAATTCCTCCTTGCTCATGCCCATGGCGGGAATAAAGCCAAAGTTTTGCATGTCAGTAGTGGCAAGGGTGGAATCAAAGTCATATAAAATTGCACAAATAGGTTTTTTGTTCATATTTCTTCCCTCCATTTCGAATTTATTATAAAGTAGATATTGCCTTAAGGCAATTATGCCGTTGTATCCTTCTAATTAGATTTGGAGTAAAATAGACCACATGCAACCGTATCAAGTAATTCTATTAGTATTGATGTTAATAATATTCGCCTATATTGCGGCATTTTTATATGTTTTTTCCCATGCGAATGATTTTTCTATTGGCATCAAAAGAAAAAGCGATTCCCTTTCGGTTTTGCTAACTGAAAAGACTTTAACCCTCTCTAATATTGATAGATTATTCAAAAATAGCGGGGTCGTGTATTCAAATTCGCAAGATAAAGCAGTCATCGAGATGAATAAAATTAGGCTAGACCATCCTAATTATGAAGAATTAGTAAAAAGCATTTCTTCAATCAAGAATGTTGAAGGGGTGCTATCTAGTTTATCTATTGATAACCAATGGGTTTTAGTAGATGAAAATATTGGAAAAGAAAAAGATAGGGTTATTGATTTAGATAGAAATTTAAGGGCAGGCATTGCTTTATATAATGCCGATGTAATCGCCTATAATTATTGGCTTTCCATTCCTGGATATAGGTTAGCCATGCGTTTAATTGGATTTAAAAAGAAGAAAGTCATTTCCTAGAAATTAAGTTCATAATCAACTAGGCCGTCATAGAAATCTTTTTCGTGCGAAACCAATATTACCGCCCCAGGGAAACGCTCAATCGCCTCAAACAAGGCATCTTTTGCTTTTTGGTCTAGGTGGTTAGTAGGTTCATCTAACATTAAGAAATTGGTCTTCCTTAAGGTCATGATGGCAAATCTAGCTTTAGTTACTTCTCCTCCAGATAATTCCTTCATCTTCCTTAATGCAAGTTCTTTTCTTACCCCAACTGCGCCTAAAGCACTTCTAATTTGGGTATTATTCAAATCTGGATATATTGAATGGACATATTCAAATGGAGACATATTCAAATCTAGTTTATCATCTTGGTCAAAATAATTTATGACTGTCCCATCTAACCATTTATAAGACCCTCCTAAAGAAGGAATCTTGTTCATAATTGTTTTTAATAAGGTAGTCTTACCGACTCCATTTTGACCTAATATGGCAATCTTTTCTCCTTTTTTAAGGATAAAAGAAATTGGATCTAATAAAGGCTTCTCGTAACCTATTTCAAGTTCATTTACTATAAGGGGCTTTTCTCCAACTTGCTTTGAAAAAGGGAAGGAAAAGTATACACGTCCTTCTTCTTTTCCTGGAGTTGACATGATTTCAAGATGTTCAAGTCTAGCGCGGTGGCTTTTAGCGGCTTTACTAGAAGTGGCCCTTACTATATGCTTTGCGATGAAATCTTCTTCTTTCTTAATATAACGTTGTTGGGCGTTATAGTTTTTCTCATATTGGATCTTATCCAATTCATGTTGGGCTTTATATTGTTCGAAGCTTCCTTTATATCTAGTTAATGTCTTGTTTTCTAGACAAAAAACGACTTCTGCGACTTGTTCTAGGAAAGCTTCATCATGGCTAACTAATAAGAAAGCACGTGGATAATCTTTTAAAAATGAAGCAAGCCAAGCAACTTGAGTTTGGTCAAGGAAGTTAGTAGGTTCATCCATTATCAAGACATCATGTTCTTCTAGAAGCATCTTGGCTAGATAAGCCTTTTCTCTTTGCCCAGAAGAAAGTAGATGTAGTTCTTTTGATAAATCTTCATCATTAAAGCCTAACCCATTAGTCAATTTGCCTACTTTTTCTTGTAGGTAATAAAATCCTGAATCAGAAAGGCGATCTGCGATTCGTTGGGCTTTATCCAATAATTTTTCAAAATCAGGCGGACACAAAGCTGCCCTTTCATAAAGGCTTTCCATTTGTTTTTCTAAATCGAACTGTTCTTTATAAACCCCATAAAGATAATCACTTACCTTCATGTCTTGCTTTACTTTGAGTTGCTGATCTAGATAGGAGTAGGTGACTCCTCCTTCCCAAATGACTTTTCCTTCATCCGGTTTTAAATCTCCAACTGCGATTGAAAGCAACGTGGATTTACCACATCCATTTACCCCGACTAGGCAAGCATGCTCCCCACGATTTAATTTCAAGGATACATTTAAATATAGTTCCTTGTCAGAGTAGTTAAATTTAATATTGTTTAATTCAAGTAAGGCCATAAGCCTACATATATTATCAAACTAATTATCTTTTAGATATTTTTTAAATTAATTTTCTATCCATTGAACAAATCATTATCTATAATATTTTCCGTTTTGGAGGTTTTTTATGGCAACAAAAGAAAAGAGCAAATCAACTACAAAATTGAGCAGGGCTCATATTTTTTTCTTAGTAGCAGGATTATTGCTAATAATTCGATTCTTAGTTAATGGGGGAGTACCTAGTTTAAATGATCCACTTAAGTTTGTAGTAGGCATATTTGAACTTATATTAATTATTGGATTCTACGTATTCTTCTTAGTAGGCGCGAAGAATTGTTCTGGTACATTAAGGGCATTTGCTCCTGCGTTGTTACTAATTATCATCGATGGACAATATAGTTCAGTAGCAGGGAACAATGCTGCAAGCAATGTTATCAATAGCATTGCCAAGATGGCATATTTATTAATAATCGTCTGCGGATTTGTATTCTTATTTATCCATCAAAAGTTAGTTGGCATGGTATTTGCCTATGGTAGCTTTGTCTATGGCTTATTTATTCTAGTTTCTTATATAGTTACTGCCATCATGGATGGGGTAAATGGAACATTCTCTTGGCAAGCAATGCTAGATGTAATGCTTCTATTCTTTGGTTTTGCTTTAGTATTCGCAGGTTCTTATCTAACTACTAAAAACAAAGACTGGAATATCTAATTAATTAAGTACACTCAAAATGGTATCTAGATAATGCTAGGTGCCATTTTTCTTTTATTAATACACGGGTCGCTTTTTTTGATTAAAAATTTAAAATCTTTGTACAGTGCTTAACTTCTTTAGGTTTAAATGCTTGATATTGTTTAAGTCAATTCGTATATAATAAAGATGCTCAACCGAGCAAAATAAAGAGGCCTATTTTGTCCCCCTACATTATGCATTCGGAGCTCTGACTGAGGATAGTTGTTGTTGAAAGCCCACACTGGAGTGGGAATCCTGATACTTGACCAAGAGCCCCACCTCCCGCTTGGAGAGGGTAGCACAAGGCTTCTTTTTTCTTTTTATTTTATTGTCGCGAGTTTTGCTTTCGCGTATTGGCTAAAACTAAGGTTATTCGCATTATCTTTATTCGAATTAGATAAATGGAATTGGCTAGAGAAAGTATTGAATTTATCAACATCTAAATATTTATTAGCAAAAGAAACGCAATAGGATTCGTATCTTTCTTTATATTCTTTTATGACTGGATATGATTTCGATTTAGATGAAGTTTCATCTTCAATAATTAATCTCCATAACAAAGGATTAGGTTGTTCATTACTAGATGAACCAAGTTCTTGATGTGTGTAGTTATATGGAACGTTTTCCATATGTATTTCCCAGTCTTTTAATATTCCTAGACACCTATCGAAATCATAAGGGATAAAGCTCATCTTGTTTGTTTTGGAATTGAAGTAAATATAGTAATTATTTGAGTTATTCCTTGAATCGTCGGGGTTTCCCATTACCCAGCACATAGCTTGGTATTTTAATATTTGATCTACTTCAATTAATGAATCTAGAGTTGCTTTGAATGTATCTGCAGCGGATTTATCATCATTAATCGTATTGATAAGGTTTTCTAGAATGCTGTGATTAGGTTCCTTGTCATTAGTTTTTAAATCATAAGAAGGATGATAGTTAGGTGATTCAACTCCGATTTTAGAAATAGTTTCTTTAGTTAAAGAAGCAGGACCCATATTTGTATATGTCGATTTATATAGGTTTCCTTTTGCTTCCTCTTTACTTAAACGTTTTTTAAGGAAATCCTTATCAATGGTTTCCATTAATTGATAAGTTTGGATCAATGTATCGGACTCGGATTTGATATTTACTTTTACAAGGTTCGCATGTTGGGCAAATATGTCTTCACTTGCAAAAGCATCGTAGGCATATATCTGCTTTGTAAATGTTAAATCGCTTTCTTTATTCCATTTAAGATCGAACTTCTGTTGGTTTGCAAATAATCTGTCTTTCCTTTTGCTACGTTCTTCTTTATCTTCCCAAGAACGAACGTAATAATCATTATCGCTAGAATCATCAAAAGTCTGTTTCAGGGATAATTTTAAATGAATGGGTGCATTGAATTTTCCATTTTCATCAACAAAATTCTCATTCCTAGATGAATTTCCCTTCATTCTTGCACCGACTTCATCGAATGTATAAATTCTCCCATTTAAATTAACTTCCATCTTGCATGGATGATACATTTCTTTTTTATTTTCATCGGAAGAATATTTGGCCAATTTATATATAGCATGATTTGTAAAATCCAAGGTTATCTCGACTTTGGAAGTTGGGTTAAAAATCTCTTCGTATAGTTCTTCTTCTGTCTTGTCATCTTCTAAAATGGAAGAAGATACATTTGAAGTTGTTTTGGTTTCTTTACTAGAATCCTTTTCTCCGCTAGAAGTACTAATTCCAGGGGTGAACGAACAACTACATACTCCAAATATCGATATAGCCCCTAAAGATATTAGTAATTTTTTCATAAAATTCTCCCTTGTTTGATTTGGCTAAAATAATATAGGTTACGATAAATATTTTCTATAATTTAAACCCAAAATAAACCCTTCCGGTTTCTATAGAAGCATTTAGTTTTTTATAGAACTCTATTGAAGGAGCGTTCCAATCGAGGCAACTCCATTCCATTTCAATATATCCTTCGTTTTTAATTAATTTAGAAAGCTGATAGAAAAATTCTTTTCCTAACCCTTGATGACGATGTTCAGGTTTTATGAACAGATCTTCTAGATGCACCTTTGCTTTTCCTGAAAAAGAAGAAAAGAATGGGTAATAAATCGCATAACCTAGAGGATCCCCTTCGTTATTTTCAGCAATAACGGCAGTGGCTATATGCCTTTTAAATAACATGTATTCAAGTTCTTCAATCGAAGCAGTCATGTCATTTGGCCTTTTTTCATAAGAGGCTAACCCATTTATTAATTCATATAGTAATGTAATGTCTTTTTCGCCTGCTTTTCTTATCTTTAAATTTGTCTGTTCCATTGTTTTACGTTCCTAGAAGTAGTGGCTATTTAATAAACCTTAGCAAGAAGTCAGTGACTCCAATTATTGTGAATCCCTTTTCATCACGATGTTCCTTGATGGGCTTATTAATAACGATTATTTTTTGGATTTGGTCATTTAAGGAAATGTATGGTCTTATTTCTCTATTTTTTGTTTTCTCGTTTGAAATATCATCGCATACTTGAATGTAATACATTCTATTTCCTTTGGCAGCCAAGAAATCAACTTCTAAAGATCTGCGTGTTGTTTTGCCGTTTTTATCATCTTCAAAAGTATCAAATGTTCCGACATTAACTTTGTAATCGTTATATATCAATTCATTATAAACGACGTTTTCTAGCATTTTTCCAGTATCGCTATAGATGAAATTTAGCCTTGCATTCCTTAATCCTGTATCGATGTAATAATACTTTTTTGTAGATGTTATGATGTTTTTGCCTTTTAAATCATATCTAAATGCTTCTGATATGATGAAAGAATCAATAAACGCGTTGATATAGGAATTAACTGTCTCGTAATTAATCCTGTTATTTGTTTTCTTTTCATATAATCTAGAAATGGCTTCAGAATTAATTAAATCGCCTACACATGTCGAAAGCAATGTGCATATTTCATCAAGTGCCTCGGCTTTCTTAAATTTCTTCCTATCTATTATGTCTTTCATATATGTAGTTTCAAAAAGGCTTTTTAGATAATTTTCTTTATCTATCCCTTCCTTTAATACGGCTAAAGGCATTCCTCCATACATCATATAGTCATGAATAGCTTTTTCTTCGTTTATTCCAACATAATTGATATATTCCTCGAATGAAAGTGGTTGAAGCCTGATATTTGTAGCTTTATCTCTAAATTCGGTGATTATATCCGATGAAAGCATTTTGGAATTACTTCCAGTTATGTATAAATCAACGTTTTTCAATGATGCTAAATCTAAAACGACATCAACAAAAGAAACGATATCTTCATCGTTACTTTTCGCTTTGATATGTTTGCCTTCACTTAAGGCAAGATTAACTATTGGATATACTTCTTGTATTTCATCTATAAATACGAAACTGGTCCCGTTATTTTTATTAACAAGGCTTGCAACATGCTCATAAAGGTATATTGGGTCCCTAAAATATGCGTTCGAGATTTTTGTTAAATCTATTTCAATAATGTTATTCTCGTCTACTCCATTTTTTAATAGATAATCCTTATAAAAAACGTTTAAAAGATATGATTTTCCGCATCTTCTAATTCCCGTAATAACTTTAGGAAAGCCGTTTTCTTTAGACTTTATTAGTAAATCTAGGTATTTCTTTCTTTCTATCATGTTGTTCTTAATTTATGTGGGTTCCCACAATTTTTACGATTACATTTTAGATAACAAAGAGAAAATATGCAATACTCATAATCGTATTTTCTGTGGGTTCCCACATTTTTTACGATTATCTTATTTGGTGTTTAAGCCTCACTTTAAAAAAAGATCTGAATTTATATGAAAAAATCGCACATTTCAGTGCGATTAGTATCGATTTTGGTGCGGGAGATGAGACTTGAACTCACACCGGTTTCCCGATACGCCCCTCAAACGTACGCGTCTACCATTCCGCCACTCCCGCGGCAAGAGAGATTATAGTGATAGATACTCTCTTTTGCAAACACTTTATTAAGCAAAGGCTGGGAAGAACATACACGCCATAAGGAAATATATCAATAATGTCGTGACATCCATGACAGTTGTTAATAGAGGTTGGGCTAATAAGGCTGGGTCTTTTTTAATCGCTGCAGCACCCATGCATAATAAAGTTCCGATTATTTTAGAAACTGAAATTGCTGCAAACATTGTAACGGATACTAAAGCAGAGAAGGTCAAGGCATGTATTGCAAATTCTCCTGCAAGAGGGCCTTTAAAGGCATTTCCGTTCCAGATTGTGTAATTACTAAAATCGTAATTGACTCCATTTGGGTCGCCAACTTGGCCAAGGCTGACTATTCCAGTATATTGCTCAAGAGTAATCCAAACAAAAGCGAACAAAGCAACAAAAGCAGCGATAAGAACCGAACTCCTGAATTCCTTCCACAATACTTTTAGCGTCTCTTTTGGACTAAATTCTTTCATGGCAAGGCTTCTAATCATCATGCCGGTAGTCTGTCCTCCGGCATTTCCTCCTGTATCCATTAAAGTAGGTACAAAGGAAATTAGAATTGGAAGATGGGTGAATATTGTTTGTAATTCAAGCCTATTTAGTACCATGGTAGTAAATGTGCCTAATACCAATAAGACAATAATCCAAGGGAAACATTTCTTGGCGTTTTCCCATATCTTCATTTCCATATAAGGCTTTTCGGTTGGTTCCATGTTGGTCATACGGGCAAAGTCTTCATTGGATTCTTCAGTCATGACATCGACAGCGTCATCGATAGTAATGACACCGACTAGCCTTTGGTCCTCGTTTAAAACAGCAAGGGCATTCAAGTCATAACGTCTAAACATTTGACCAACTTCTTCCTGGTCGGTATTGGTAGAAACAGAAACAACGTCCTGATTCATTATTTCGTTTAGTTTTTGATCTGGATTAGCAAATATTAAATCATCAAGATCAACAGTTCCGACAAAATGTCTAGAAGAATTCCTGACGAATATTGTATAGACGGTTTCAGCATCTTTTCCTCTTGCCCTTATTTCTTTCATGGCAATGGATACAGTGGTGGTATCTAGGAATTCTAGATACTCGGTGGTCATGATTGAACCAGCCGTGTCATCTTGGTAATTTAGCAAGGTATTGATGTCTTTTCTCATGTCCTTGTCTGCAGCTTTTAATACTCTTGATGCAAGATTTGCAGGCATATCGCCTACAGTATCGGCAACATCGTCAGCAGACTGGGCATTAATTAAAGGGACAAGTTCCTTATCAGTCATTGTCTTGATAAGGTTTTCTTTGCTTTCTTGGCTCAAATCATCAAAGAAATCCGCTGTATAAGAAGATTCGACATTTCTAAAAATATAGATGAGTTCACTAGGTTCTAATTCATCGGCAGCTTCAGCAATATCGATATTAGGGACACGCTTAAAAACATCGCGAAGCCCTGATCGATTCTTTTCTCTAATAAGAGTTTGTAGTTCTTCTGTTGTAATTTCCGCTACGGTAACGGAAGTATTTTTTTCATTGTTTTCGCTTTCCTTCATATCAAGGCTCCTCCTTTACCGAAATAGGATACCTTATTTATCCATTTTTGGTTAGAAAAAAGATGTTCTTTTTGTTCTTTCTTTTCTAATTTAGGGAAATTGTCTCGAAAAGATAAAAAATAGAACTATAATTGAACCGTTAATTGGAGATTTTATTTATTTATGGAAAAACAAATCTTAGTCGAAACTAGTGCACGTCACATCCATTTAGACCAAAAAGCCTTTGATTACCTAATGGATGTTAAAGAAGGCGAACATGCTGTCTTGAACAAAAAGAAGGATTTATCCCAGCCTGGGCAATATGCTTCTGATGTCAAACTCAATTTAGTTGGACCAGTCAATCCAAAAACTGGCAAGCCAAGAGTTATCAACGGAGTTACAATCCTTGGGCCTTTAAGGAATCTAAACCAAATCGAATTATCCGCCACAGATGCAAGAACATTAGGCGTAGCTGCTCCTATTAGACTTTCTGGAGATGTCAAAGGTAGTGGGGCTGTTACTATTGTTAACCCCGCAAATGGCAAGGAATTACATCTAGAAGAAGGTGTCATTGTTGCTAAGCGTCATATCCACATGACTCCGGAAGATGCCAAGGAATTCAATGTAGAAGATGGCGAATCTGTCATGGTTTATGTAAAAACCCCAGAAAGAGAAACAATTTTTGGTGATACCATTGTCCGTGTTTCCCCAAAATTCTCTCTTGCCATGCATATTGATACCGATGAAAGCAATGCCGCTAATGCTAGCGGATTAGTCTATGGCACCTTAGTTGGATTTGCTTCTAGCTGTGGATGCGATGATGATTGCTGTTGCCACGAAGGCGAAGAGCATCATTGCTGCTGCCACGAGGATAAATAATGACTTATACCTATAAGCCAGAAAATGTCTGCTCAAGGCAATTTGATTTCGAAATTGAAGATGGCATCATTAAATCCTTCGTTGCTACTTATGGATGCAATGGAAACCTTCAAGGAATCGGCTCCTTATTAAAGGGAATGAAAGTTGAAGATGCTATCGCTAAATTAGAAGGAATCAAATGCAAGGGTTCTAGAACTAAAGAGACTTCTTGCCCTGATCAAATTTCAAAAGCCTTAAAAGCATATTTAGCAAAATAAATTATTACGGGCCGTTACTATGATGGTAGCGGTCTTTTTCTTTATGTTTAAGCTAGATTCTGAAATCTAGGCTTGTTTAGTCTTGCTAATAAATATAAACTTATGCCACTGACGAAAGCCAGGCATCAAGAAGCGCCTATAACTAGCTAACCATGGCGCTAGCAACTCCGCTATAGCGGTAAGTGCTTGCTAGTAGCCTCTCCCCCTAGAGGAACGATGTCTGGAGGAAACTATGATAGTCTTCCACCTAGCGGGGAGGATTTTTGTTGGGGAAGGATAAAAATATGAAAAATGAGTTTCTTTTTACTAGCGAGTCTGTTTCCGAGGGACATCCAGACAAAGTTTGCGACCAAATTGCCGATGCAATTCTAGATGAATGTTTAAGAATTGATAAATATGCCCATGTAGCATGCGAAGTTTTTGCAACTAAGGAATTTGTCCTGATTGGAGGAGAAATTACCATTAATTCAAATGTAGTCCCTAATTATGAAAAGATTGCTAGGGATACATTACGTAAGATTGGTTATACATCTCCTGAAATTGGGATTGGGGCGGATACATGCAAGATTGAAATACGTGTAAATACCCAATCTAGCGATATTGCGATGGGTGTTAAACATGAAGATACCTTAAACATGGGTGCAGGTGACCAAGGTATAATGTTTGGCTATGCGACAAATGAATCCGAAGGCTATATGCCTCTTCCTCTTACTATTGCCCATAAGTTAGTAAGAACTGCCACAAGCTTAAGAAAAGAAGGCAAGTTTTTGCATGCTAGGCCTGATATGAAATCGCAGGTAACCATTGATTATACCGATCCAAATAACATCAAGATAAAGACTATATTGATGTCAATCCAGCATGATGAAACTGCCGATTTAGCTGCATTTAAGAAATATGTCCATGATGAAATAATGGTTCCGGTTGCCACCTCTTTTAATCTAAATGCCGATTTTGATTACCTAATTAATCCAACCGGAAGATTTGTAATTGGTGGACCTTTAGGTGATACAGGACTAACTGGAAGGAAATTAATCGTTGATACTTATGGAGGATCTTAAGGCATGGTGGAGGAGCTTTCTCTGGGAAAGACCCGTCCAAAGTCGATAGAAGTGCATCTTACTACGCTAGATATATTGCTAAAAACCTTGTTGCGGCAGGGGCTGCTTCTAGATTAGAAGTCCAACTTAGCTATGCGATTGGAGTTGCTAAACCAATGTCATTATCTTTATCTACGTTTGGAACTAGCCATTATGATGATGAAGATATACTTAGGGCAATCGAGACTTATTTTGATGCTAGACCAGGCGCAATCATCTCATCTTTCAAATTAAATGAACCAACCTGGAAATATGCCGATATCTGCAATTATGGGGTATTCGGACGTCCTGATATTGATTTACCTTGGGAAAGATTAGACAAAGTTGAAGAATTAAAGAAATTTTTCTCAAATTGCAAATCTCATTAAAAATATCGATATAATGCTTGTTTTTTGTGTAAAAGAAAAAACTACATTTGGTTAAAAAATGTATAAAGTTTTCATTTTGGTATTTGAAGTTATGAAATTTAATTTAAAATAATGGTGTAAGCCCTTAGGAGGGGCAGATATTATGAAATACCAAATAATTGGAAAGAACATCGATGTCACCGATTCTATTCACGCCGACATCGAAAAGAAGTTGTCCAGGATGGACAAATACTTTGCTAACCCTAGCGAAGTAACTTGCCGCGCTGTAGTTAGAAGCTACAATGTCGGTGCCAAAGTGGAAATTACCATTTTCACCAAGGGAATGGATTTCCGTGCAGAGGTAAGGGATAATGATCTATACGCCGCGGTCGACCTTGCTGTTGATAAACTTGAAGGCCAAATGAGAAAACTAAAGACCAGGATGGAAAAGACAAAAGAATCCGAATCTTTAGGAAAAGCCCTTGCTTTTGAAAACTTTATCCAAGATGAAGATGATGATGAAGAAGTTGTAAGAACTAAATCAATCTATCTTGATCCAATGACTTTAGATGAAGCCATTACAAGAATGGAAGCTTTAGGACATTCATTCTTCCTATATCTTGATGAAGATGATGATGAAGTTTCAGTTGCCTATAAGCGTCTTGATGGCGGATATGGCGTCATCCAAGCCGAAAACAAATTGAAATAAATTAGTAAAGGCTACTTCTCTATTTTTGTAGTGGAGTAGCTTTTTCTTTTTCTCTAAATATGTTTAGAGTATAGTATCTAGGCATGATCAAAGTAATCGCGACTGATTTAGACGGAACCTTATTCTATCCAAAGAAAAGGTTAAGGCTAATCCCTAAGAAAAACAAAGAATTCCTAACTAGGTTTGCTTCTAATGGAGGCAAGGTAGTAATTGTTAGCTCTAGGGGTTTTAATTTTGCCTCTAAATTAGAGAAGAAATGCCCATTTGACCTTGATTGGATCGGTAATGACGGGACTTTTATCAAAATAGGAGGGAAGGTAATTGAAGAATCTTTCTTTGATTCTACTAAACTCAAATCCCTTATTTCCTATTTACGTCTACATTATGACCCAGGACTCATCTTGCTTTCTTCTAAAACGCGTCCAATTGTCATGACTAGGACTAAGGTCAATCACATTACCAACTTTGTCTATTTCTTATATGAAGCATTACAAGGCGTCTATAGGGAACCATTTGTTAGAAGCGACCATGTCTTTTATAACGAGATTGAAAAAGGCGAGACGAATAAAATAATGGTCTTGATCGGCCTGACTAAGAAGAAAAAAGAATTAGCGGAAGTCCTTACTAAGGAATTGGCTGAAAAGTTCGCTGATTTCGAATTTACTTGGCTTAATCAGTTTATCGAAATCACCCCAAAGGGGTGCTCAAAAGC
>DAVZIW010000030.1:0-13727 GCA_052273085.1 Candidatus Alloenteromonas sp. | reverse complement strand
TTTCCAATTTAAAAGAGGCCGGGATAACAAACATCAATTGCGACCTCATTTATGCTTATAAAGGGCTGACCATAAAAGAAATAGATAAAACTTTAGATGATATACTTTCTTTAAATATACCCCACATATCCGCTTATTCTCTTATTTTAGAGAAAGGAACTGTATTTGATATAAAAGGAATAAAAGAAGAAAATGAAGACGATAGTGCTTCTCAATATGAATTCATTCTTGCTAAATTAAGAAGCAATGGATATAAACGTTATGAATTCTCATCATTTTGCAAACCAAATAGGCAATGCATCCATAATCTTGCTTATTGGAAAAACAATGAATATTATGCAGCAGGTTTAGGCGCTTCTTCCTATATTAATAATATAAGGTATAAGAATACACTCAATTTAAGTTGCTACCTCAAAAAGGAATATGATAGAAGCGTAGAAATAGTTACCCCTAAAGATCTTTATGAATATTTTCTTTTAACAAATTTGAGGCTAGAAGATGGCTTTTCCCTAGATGAATTCGAAGCTATTTTTGGAAAAGAGAAGACTTCATATTTATTAAATAAAGCAAATTTTTTATTAAAAGATGGTCTTTTAGTAGAAGAAAAGAATATACTTAGATGTAGTGATAGAGGTTTATTGCTTCTTGATCAGGTTTTGATAAATTTATTCTAAGATGGTAAACGCAAAGTATTATAGAAGAATCTATGGCTGGCTATTAGATGAACTAGTAGCATTGCTATTTGGGGTAGCATGCCTTTTCCTTATATTTTATTTTGATAACGCATTTTCTTTGTTTTTTGCCGTAGCTATCTCAGTATTCGTTGATTATTTCTTTTATGTTTTTTTAACTTCGATTGTAATGTATTTAACAAAAGGTAGCTCAATAGGCATGCTTATTGAAAGAATTAGGACAGTAGATTTGCAGTCAAACCGTTTAACATATCGCGCTTGCTTCCTAAAATGCTTCCTAAATGGAATTATAGTAGTTACCGTTGTTAATGCCTTTTTCATGCTTTTTGTCCATACAGAACGTTCTCTTTTTGATAGATTGACCAATACAACCGCAGTCGAAAGACATCATTAATTAGAAATAAACAAATATTTTTATAATTTTAGCAATCTAGCCTTGACAGTGCTAAACGTTTTCTTATAATGTATCTAGCACTCGGAAGAAAAGACTGCTAGAAAGGTGAAACCATTATGAATAGAAGTGAGATGATTCTTAAAATGATTGTCGAATATTTCATCAAAACGGCTGAACCTGTTGGATCAAAAACATTGATCGATGAATACAATCTCGATTACTCGAGCGCCACGATACGTTCTGAAATGAACGCTCTAGAAAAAGAGGGCTTTCTTGAAAAGACCCATACCTCATCTGGCAGGGTGCCATCCAAGAAAGGATATGAATACTATGTTTCTAATCTCCGCGAAGAAAGAGTGGACTCCTCGGTAAAATACGCAATTGCAAAAGTATTGGACCAAAAAGCCCAGTCTGTCGAGGAAGTTATAAAACAAAGCTGTGAAATCCTTTCCAACATGACTAACCTTGCCTCAGTCGTATTAGGTCCGAAAGTCAATGAAGAAAGGCTTGTCTCGATACAAGTTATCCCAATTGGGAACAATACGGCTACAGCAGTATTTGTAACTGATCAAGGATATGTAGAGAACAAGACCTTCATAATTGATGAGAAGACCCATCTTGATGATGTTAAGAAAACGGTTGACCTCCTTAATTCAAGATTATCAGGTACTCCGATTTCTGATGTCATACCTAAGATGGAAGCCATGCGTCCTGCACTTACTGACTTTGTAGTAGGGCAAGATGCCGTCTACCAAACATTGTTCAAAGCCTTTATCTCCTTTGCTGGAGAAAGGATGAACCTATTTGGAAAAGAAAGGCTTCTAGACCAGCCAGAATTCGCTGATGATGGCAAAAAGCTTAGACAACTCCTTGCCTTATTAGATGATCCTAGCGCACTTAGAAATGCACTTGAAACATCTAAGAAAAACGAAAGCGGAGACATGAGCGTTAAAATCGGAACCCCTGAGCAAGGACTTGATGATGTATCTATTGTATCGGCTAAACTAGCGATACCAGGCGGACAAAATGCCTCGATATCACTTCTTGGACCAAAACGAATGGACTACGATAGAGCCATAAGCTTGCTCCAATATGTATCAAAACAACTAGATGAATATTTCTCTAGGGAAAAGAAAGGAGAGAAAGTTCAATGTCAAACGAAGACGAAACCAAAGAATCCCAGCAAGAGCAAAAAGTAAATGAAAATGATAAGAAAGACGATAAAGAAATGTTTGCAGGGAAGAAAGTGAGTAAAGAAAAATACGAAGAAGTTTGCTCCGAACTAGAAAAAGAAAAAGCCGACAAGGAACATTGGAAAAACGAATACTATAGGGCCTATGCCGATACGCAAAACCTAAGGAAATCTCTTGAAGAGGAAAATAGGCTTGCCATCAGGTATAGATCTGAAGGATTCCTAACCGATTTGCTTCCTGCCCTAGATGCCTTCCATATGGCACTAGATAATCCTCCATCTAACGAGGAAAGCGCTAAATATCTAGTTGGATTCAAATATATCTATAATCAATTGGTTAAAGTCCTGACTGATGAAGGTGTGGTTGAACTAACACCTAAAGTCGGCGAGGAATTCGACCTTAACTACATGCATGCGATTGATACAATCGTTGATGAAAACATCAAGCCTGGTGCTGTAGCGAAAATATTCTCAAAAGGCTATAAACTCCATGATCGCCTTATCCGTCCTGCGATGGTGGCAGTTGCTAAAGGAAAAGAAGAACCTGAAGCAAACAAAGCTGACGAATCAAAAGAAGAAACCAAAGAGGCTGCTAAAGCCTAAAAAGGAGATTAATTATTATGGCAAAAGAAATTATTGTTGGTATCGACTTAGGTACTACAAACTCTGTCATCTCTTATATGCAAGCTGATGGCAAGGTAAAGGTCATCCCAAAACCCAGAGGGAACAAATACTACTCCATCTGTCGTCGCTTTCAAATCTAGTGGCGAAGAAATAGTCGGTAACGCTGCAAAGCGTCAAGCTATCACTAATCCTGACACTGTCTCTAGTGCTAAAAGAAAGATGGGAACTGCCGATAAATTCCATATTTCCTGCATTAATAAGGATTTCACTCCACAAGAAATCTCTGCTAAGGTTCTTGCCTATATGAAGTCCTATGCCGAAAAGAATCTTGGACAACCAGTCAAGAAGGCTGTCATCACTGTCCCAGCTTACTTCAATGATGCCCAACGTCAAGCTACTAAAGACGCTGGTACAATCGCTGGACTTGAAGTTGTTCGTATCATCAACGAACCAACCGCAGCTTGCCTTGCTTATGGTCTAGATACAAATAAATCCGAAAAGGTCATGGTATTCGACCTTGGTGGTGGAACTCTTGATGTTTCCATCCTTGATATTGGTGAAGGCACCTTCCAAGTCTTGTCTACTAATGGCGATACCCGCTTAGGTGGCGATGACTGGGACCATGTCGTTGCTGATTGGATCCAAGCCCAAATCAAGATTGAAACCGGTGCTGATTTAACTGATAAAATGGCTAGACAGCGTTTCCTCGATGCCGCTGAAAAGGCTAAGATTGAACTCTCTAGCTCATTAGAAACCACAATTACCTTGCCATTCATTGGTATGTCATCAACTGGACCTATCAACTATGAAGGTAAATTAACCCGTGCCAAATTCCAAGATTTGACCCGTACATTGCTAGAAAGATGCAAGATTCCTATGGAAAAAGCCCTTGCTGATTCTGGCTTAAGCTATTCTGAAATTGGATCTATATTGATGATTGGTGGTTCTACAAGAATGCCAGCCGTCCAAGAAATGGTCAAAGCTGTTTCTGGTAAGGCCATCAATATGTCTGTCAACCCTGATGAAGCCGTATCTGTTGGTGCTGCTATTCAAGGTGCTGTCATTGCCGGTGATGTAAAAGACGTTGTCTTGCTTGATGTCACCCCATTAACCCTTGGCATTGAAACCCTTGGTGGAGTTATGACTCCTCTTATCCCAAGGAATACTACAATTCCTACCACAAAGAGCCAAATTTTCTCTACTGCAGAAGATAACCAACCAGCCGTCGATATCATGGTTTATCAAGGTGAACGTCCAATGGCCCACGATAACAAATTACTAGGTCACTTCACTTTGTCTGGTATCAAACCAGCCCGTAAAGGACAACCTAGAATCGAAGTTACCTTCAATATCGATGTAAACGGTATTGTTAAGGTCACTGCTAAAGATCTTGATAGCCAACAATCTCAAGATATCACCATCTCTGGTTCTAACGGACTATCTAAGGAAGATATTGACCGTATGGTTAAGGAAGCCGAAGATAACAAAGCCGCTGATGAAAAGAGAAAAGGCGACATCGAAGTCAAGAATAAGGCTCAATCCTATGTTGATGAGATCAATAATGTCTTAACCGAAAAAGGCGAAAGCATGGATCCAAAGCAAAAGGAAGAACTCACCAAGATGAGAGATGAAGCCCAAGGTGCCATCCAATCTGATAACATCGACAAACTTCGTGAAATAGTTGGTCGTCTTGAAGATGCTGCCGCTATGGCTGCTAAAGCCCAAGCTGGAGCAAATCCAAACGCTGGTGCTTCTAAAGAAGGAAACGAAACTGCAGATGATGTAGTTGACGCTGACTTCACTGATAAAAGCAAAAACAACTAATTAAAAAAATTTCGGTATGACGCTAGTTTACTAACTGGCGTCATATTGTTTTAGGAAGGAGAGATATATGGCTAGCAAAAGAGATTACTACGAAGTGCTTGGCGTTTCTAAAAATGCCACAAAAGAAGAAATCCAGTCTGCTTACCGTAAGTTAGCTAAGAAATATCACCCCGATATCAACCATGACCCAGATGCACCTAAGATGTTTGAAGAGGTACAGGAAGCCTATGATGTCTTAAAAGATGACACCAAGAGGCAACAATATGACCAATTCGGACATGCTGCATTCGAACAGGGATCGTCAATGGGTGGAGGAGGTCCATTTGGACAAGGATTCTCTTCTGCAGGTTTCGGCGATGTAGATTTAAACGATATTTTCAATTCTTTCTTTGGAGGAGGCGGATCTAGAAGAAGTTCTAGAGCTTCATCTGGCCCTTCAAAAGGAGATGATACAGTCACTAGAATCAGGATTTCCTTCATGGATGCCATTTTAGGCACAAAGGTAAAAATACCTTTAACCTATGATGAACCATGTGAACATTGCCATGGTTCTGGCGCTGAAGATGAAAGTTCAATTACCACTTGCCCATATTGTGGCGGTACTGGCTATGTAACTACCCAAAATAGGACGATATTTGGAATGATGCAGTCACAAAGCCCATGTTCGCATTGCGGCGGCACTGGTAAGATAATAAAGAATAAATGCCATGAATGCGGTGGCGCTGGCTATAATAGGGTCAAGAAAGACTTAACCGTAAATATTCCAGCTGGTATCAATAGCGGACAGCAAATTAGAGTCGCTGGAAAAGGCGGAAGAGGAATAAATGGTGGACCAAATGGAGACTTATATGTTGAAGTATTGGTTGCTGATCATGAAATATTCAAACGTGAAGGCAATGATATCCATCTAGAAATACCTCTTTCATTCGTTGATTGCGCTTTAGGTACTACAATTGATGTTCCTACTGTATATGGGGAAGTCCAAGTCAAGATTCCAGAAGGTGCGCAGCCTCAGCAAATCCTTAAAATCAGAGGAAGAGGCGTCAAAGACCTTAGAACTGGCAATCCAGGTGATGAATATCTCCATATCAAAGTTGAGACCCCAACCAAATTAAGCAAGACACAAAAGGAATTACTTGAAGAATTTAGGGCTCAAGGCGAGAAGAAAGATTCAATCTTCACTAAGTGGAAAGCAAAATTCTCTAAATAGGCTAGCTAATAACTAGTCTATTTTTTCATTTTTGCCCTAAACGAATTCTTTTTTCTTGCTATACTTATATAGGTATGCCTTATTGTAAGTATTGTAAAAAAGAAATTTCAAAATTCGATAGCGATGTTTGCCCTCATTGTGGAGGGGTTTCTCCTATCGAGGATAATTATAAAACCATGGATGTTACGACATCTTTTGGTAAATATGGGGAAGATGTTAGTCTATATAAAAGCAAATCTCACAAGAAATTTGCCTTGTTCTGCATGTTCCTAGGAATGTTTGGGGTTCATAATTTCTATATCCATAAACAAAAGATGGCCTATATCAATATAGCCGTATCCATCTTATTTATAGCTTGTTTAGGATTGATATTATATTTTTCAGGAGCGATTAAGAATTATTATTTAGCTTTCTTGCTACCTTTTATAATTTTATTCGTAATTTATCTATTTTTAGGACTTTATTACCTTAAAAAAGATTCTTTGAAAGACGGAGAAGGGGAGTTCTTGCGCTGATGCAACATTATTTTGGCAGCGTAAATTCCTTTGGGGAAGTTATTTTAGATAATGATTCACTTCATCATCTTTTGTCTGTAAAAAGGGCCACTATAGGCGAAGAAATCGAATTAAGTGATAAGAATATCACCTATAGGTGCAAGATTACTTCCCTTAAACCTTTAAAAGCTGAAATAATAGAAAAGGTTGATTGTAGGGAGAATAATTCCGTATTGGGCTTGGCTTTTTGCTTATTAAAAGGCGACCATAACGAATTAATTGTCTTAAAAGGAACTGAATTAGGCGTTTCTAGTTTCTATCCAGTTATTTCAGATAGAGTCATAATTAAGCCGAAAGGCAAAGAAGACAATAAATACCTTAGATTATGCAAGATTGCTAAAGAAGGAGCCGAACAATGTAGGAGAAATACCATTCCCGAGGTTAATGAATATATAAAATTCGATAATTTATTAAAATTAGATTACCAACATAAGATTATCCCTTATGAAGAAGAAAGGGGATCATCATCAACATTGCTATCTAGCCTAAATTCGCATAAAAACGAGTCTACATTGATTCTAATTGGTCCAGAGGGTGGATTTAGCAAGGAAGAGGTAGATAAAGCCATAGAGGCTGGATTTGAGCCTGTATCATTAGGAAAAAGAATATTAAGGGCTGAAACGGCTGCTTTATATTGCTGCAGCGTATTTTCTGCATTAGATGAGGAATAGTTAATGGATTTATTTGAAACATTAGAGAAAAAGCAAAGAAATTGTGGCTTTGAAAAATGCTCCGAGATGCGTTTTTTCCTTGATAATTCCTCTTTATTGAACGAAACAACTAATTTTGAGATATTTAAGAAGGCATCGGATTCTTTCGATATTATCAGGGCTAATTTGATAATTAGGGCAATTCAAAACAAAAAGCAAATCGAATCTAGTTATATCAAGATAGTTAAAGCCGATACTTCAAAAGGTGATAAGCCAGATCCGAATTCTCCTTCTATAAAAGAGGCGATGAATAAGGTCATGGATTCATTGCCATATTTCGATGATAATGGGACCAAAATATATATCCCAATATTCTCAAAAAGCGTCAATGATATTTATCTAAACCATCTAGAAAAGTTATTGGTTGCCCCATATAAATATCTAAAGAAGAACTTTGATGCAGTGGTAGTTGATCCATTTGATTATTATGGCTCTAAAATATACGATTCCTTCTTTACTAGGCTGATTTGTATCGATAAAAGAAATGGATATAGTGCTTATTATGATTATGATGCATGCAGGGTATACTTTGTAAATCCTCAAGGCAGATTAGATGCGAAAATATGCTTGTTTGATGTTTATTTAAAGAATCCTCAAATCAATCATATGCTAGAAA
The DNA here is from genome assembly GCA_052273085.1 of Candidatus Alloenteromonas sp. GTDB lineage: Bacteria > Bacillota_I > Bacilli_A > RFN20 > CAG-826 > Alloenteromonas. Next base: position 5,911 of record DAVZIW010000030.1, on the reverse strand, counting down.
GATTAAAGGATATCGTGGAAGCATATTACTTAAGCAATAAGACAATTCTTGGTGAAAAATTAGTAGAAAAAAAGTTGATTTCAAGTACATTAATTAATTCGATAACAGCGAAAGAAATTAAGAAATTCGGCATAGACAAATAGAAAGATACCTAAAAATGAAAAAATATTATTCACATTCACTTGGCTGCAAGGTCAATTCCTATGAAACTGTTCTTTTGACAACTGAGCTTGATAATCTAGGTTATATCAAAGCTTATTCTCCTAACGATGCCGATGTAATCATCTTAAATACATGCTCAGTCACCTCGACGGCCGACCAAAAATCAAGGCAACATATAAGATCATTAAAGAGTAAGAATAAAGATGGCATTCTTTTGGTTATGGGCTGTTATTCCCAATCGAATGCTGATTTGGTTGCCCAGATGGGCGCTGATATAGTCCTTGGCTCAAGTAATAGACATTTGGCAATCGATTATATTAATGAGTTTACAAAAACACACCAAAAAATTGTCGATGTAAAACCTAGTGTTAGAAAAGAAACTTATGAAGAATTTGGATTAGGAAGCTTTGGGGTCAACGCCAGGGCTTATCTAAAAATTCAAGATGGCTGCGATAATTTCTGCTCTTATTGCTATATTCCTCAACTTAGAGGTAATTCGCGTTCAAGAAATCCTTTAGATGCAATAAACGAAGCCAAAAGACTAGCTGAATTAGGATATAAAGAGATTATTTTGACTGGAATCCATATAGGTGCTTATGGAAAAGATTTGGGGGATGGAACCTTCCATCTTTCAACTTTAATTGAATCTATGCTCCAAAAAGTCCCATCAATAAAACGATTAAGGATATCTTCAATTGAAGAAAGCGAAATTGATAATCATCTTATTCGTCTATTAAAAACCGAGGAAAGAATCGTTCCTCATCTTCATATTCCATTGCAATCAGGTTGTTCTAGCGTTCTTAAAAGAATGAAAAGGAAATATGATACGGATGCCTTCCTTTCTAAACTTGATGCAATTAGAGAAGCTAGACCAGGGATTGCAATAACTACCGATGTAATCGTAGGTTTTCCTTTAGAAACCGAAGAAGAATTCTTGGAAACTATGGAATTCTGCAAGAAAGCTAATTTCTCTGAAATCCATGTTTTTCCATATTCATCTAGGCCAAAAACCTATGCAGCAACCTTACCTCAGCTTGATCCTTCAATTAAAAAAGATAGAACCCATAGATTAATTGAATTATCAAAGCAATTAAGGGAAGAATATAAAAAACAATTCATTGGTAAGCCATTGGATGTCTTATTTGAATCATATGATGAAGAAAAGCATATTGCCTATGGACATACCCCAAATTATCTATTAGTAGGGATAAATAGCCCAGTTTCCCTAACAGGAGAAATTAAAACAATAATATTCGATTCTTCGGTTTCATCGGACTAATTTGGAATTTTTTTGACATCGTCTCACTTTTTTTCTTGTTATTCATATTTTTATTTATATAATTTGACACGTTCAAAGGAGATTTAGGCCATGGCAGTACCACAAAGAAGAACTAGTAAAACTAGGAAAAGGTTACGTCGTTCACACTTCAAACTAAATGTCGTTGGATTAGTTGCTTGCCCACATTGTGGCGAAATGATTCGTTCTCACCACGTTTGCCCAAAATGCGGATATTATAACGGCAAGGAAGTCTTACACATTTCTAAAGAAGAAGACGCACCAAGCAAATAAGAAATTCCATCTCACTCGAGATGGTTTTTTATTTCTTCTATTATCTATATATAAATATAGTTAAGTAATTCTTGCATTTTACCTAGGCAATAACTCAAACTAGAGTTAGAAGGAAAATCTAGGTAATATATAGAAGAGGAAAAACAAATGGAAAAATTCAATAAATTATTCGACCACACCTTATTAAAACCAGATGCCAGAAAAGAAGATGTCATCAAATTATGTTCCGAAGCAAGACAATATGATTTTGCTTCAGTCTGCGTTAATCCTGATTTTGTCGCTTTGGCTGCTAAAGAATTAAAGGGGACCGATGTCAAAGTATGCACCGTAATTGGCTTTCCACTGGGCGCAAATCTACCTGAAATTAAATGGATGGAAGCTACATTAGCATTGTCCCAAGGTGCCGATGAAATTGATATGGTAATCAATGTTTCTGATGCTAAAGACCACAATTATGAAGCAATTGAAGAAGAAATAGACAAGATTAGAAAAGCCACCAAAGGCCATGTTTTGAAGGTAATTTTTGAAACTTGCTTGCTAACTGATGAAGAAATTGTCGAAGTCTGCAAGATCTGTGCCAAAGAAAAAGTCGACTTTGTAAAAACATCAACTGGTTTCTCTAAAGGTGGAGCTACAGTTGAGGCTGTTTCACTTATGAATAAGACTTTACAAGGCGCTTGCCAAATTAAGGCTAGTGGTGGAATCCATACCAAAGAAGAAGCCTTGGCAATGGTTAAAGCCGGTGCCACTAGGATTGGATGTTCTGCTTCTGTTAGAATAATGAAAGAAAAGTAAGGATTTCTATCAAAATCTTGTTGATTTTAACTCGACGTTTATAGTATCCTATTCAAGCATTAGCAGGAAGGAAGTGAGATTAAATGGCCGTTAAGACAGTTGTTCGCGAAGGCGAAACTATCGATGATGCTCTTCGCCGCTTCAAAAGAGGCGTAAACAAATCTGGTATCCTTCTTGAAACCCGTAAACGTGAAGCTTATTTAAAGCCAGCGCTTATGAGAAAGATGAAATCCAAATTAGCTCGTCGTAAGAAATTCTAATAATTAGCGTGAGAAATCACGCTTTTTTTATTTTTCTTGTACCCTTTTTGCTTTCTCGTCGGTACTTAATTAATATGAGGAACAAAATCGTCTATCAAGCTCAAGCAAAAAGTTGTGGTTACTCCTGTGTGAAAATGGCTCTTATCCATTGCTCAAATAGGAATGATTTCGCCTATGCTCCAGAGCCAATAGTCGATAAGCAGGCTCCTTCCCTTGCCGAACTGATAAAATATGCATCCTCTTTAGGGCTAATCCTAGAGGCATACAAAGTTCGGGACTCGAAGGAAATCCTCAAGAATCGGGACTTCCCTATTTTGGTTTGCGTCTATGAAAAAGGGCTTTCCCACATGCTTTATATCTATAAAAGGAAAAGAAAATCGTTCTTGGCTTTTGATCCTTCTATAGGTAAAAGGGAAATTGGTTTCTCTTCTTTTGAAAGCATGTTCGAACTTAAGTATCTTAGACCGACTAGTTATGATGACATTTCGCCTAAATACAACAAAAAACATCCCTTTTCAATCCTGCTTAACTTCATCCATTGCCTTTGTTCTTTCTTACCGACGCTTTTTCTTTTCATCTCCATTTATTTACTCGGCAGTACCTCAAATTTACTACCGGTCTCCTTAGCGTTTATGAGTGCAGGTTTGCTATTTCTTTTGCTCTCAAAGATGGAATCAAAGGCAATGATGATGAAATTCGATAAACTCTATCTAAATAAAGTTGATGATGAATCTACCTATAAAAGAAAGGAAAAGTTCTTCCATTACAACCAATATAAAGCGGCTTTGTTCTCATCTAGACCGTCTTTTATACTGCATTTAATCGAGATTTTTTCTATTTTGATATTATTTTCATTTAACAATCCATATTCATTAATTGCCTTGTCTTCTAGTTTACTATTTGCAGTCTCTACTCATTTATTATTTAATTCGAAAGACATTTTATACCAGGAAGATGTTTCTTCTCTTGAATATGAATATTATTCTAGGATTAATAGCAAAGAAGATAGGTTAGTATTATTAAATAAAATAAGCAAAAGTGGCGATAAATACATGTCTTTATTGATGGGAAAAGAAGCTATTACAGTTGCTTTTACCTTAGCTATATCAGTTTTATTAACCTTAATAAACGGAATTATTAATATTGAATCATTTCTTTCTAACTTCCTAATGAACTATTTGATGATTCAATTAGCTTCGAATTGCTTGCTTTCATTTTCTTCATTATCTAAAAAAAATAAAGAAGAAGCCTATTTTTCCTATTATTTTCTATAACAATGTAGAATGAAATAATAGATAATGCTAAACTATCCATATAGATATATGGAACTTAGTTTTGAAAACGGATTCGATCCAACTTACGATTATCTAGAAAAAGAATATAGTCTCATAATGGAAGTGGCCTTTGATGTATTAAAAATAAAGACCAATTATGAAGTTGATGTAAATCTTGTTAATGATGAAGAGATACATCAAATCAATAGGGATTATAGAAATGTCGATAGGATTACAGACGTCATTTCTTTTGCCTTTAATGATGATGATTCTTCATTAGGAAAGATAAAAGATGAAGAAATACCTCATCTATTAGGAGAAATATTCATTTGTATCCCACAGGCTTTACGTCAGGCGAAAGAAATAGGAAATAGCGATGAAAGGGAGCTTTCTTTTCTATTTGTGCATGGCTTATTGCATTTATTAGGTTATGATCACATGAAGGAAGAAGATGCTAAAATCATGTTCCCCCTTCAAGATGAGGTTTTAAATAAAGTGAAGGAAAGAAAGAATGGATAAAGAAGAACTTATCGGCATTGCAATAGAGGCAAGGAATAGATCTTATTCCCCTTATTCAAATTTTGCAGTAGGGGCTGCCCTTTATTGCAAAGATGGCTCAGTCTATATCGGTGCCAACATCGAAAATGCATCTTTCCCATTATGCATGTGCGCAGAACGCAATGCCTTATATAATGCGATGATGGATGGGAAAACTACCGATGACTTCCTATCTTTAGCAATTGTAGCCGACACGGATTCATTTTGTTCTCCTTGCGGGGCTTGTAGGCAAGTCTTAAGCGAATTATATCCAGTTGATAAGCCTATTTATTTAGCCAATCTAAAAGGGGATATAAAAGTAACTACAGTTGGAGAACTATTGCCTTTTGGCTTTGATGGTAATGATTTATGAAAATTGGTTTTGTCTCGATTCTAGGTAGGCCTAATGTAGGCAAATCTACCTTATTAAATGCTTTATTATCCAAAAAAGTATCGATTGTATCTCCTAAAGCCCAGACTACTAGGGATGCAATATCAGGGATATTAAATGAAAAGGATTACCAAATCGTATTTTTTGATACTCCAGGTATTTTCTATGGCAAGGAAAAACTTTATTCCTTAATGAAGAAAACTGCTTTTGAATCTAGCCGTGATGTAAATGCGCTTATTTATATGGTTGATGCCTCAACTAAATCACTAGATGAAGACATAAAGATTTATAATTCGATAAATTCCGATGCTCATAGAATTGTCGTATTAAATAAAATTGATTTAATAAAAGCAGAAGAAGCAAAGGAAAAGAAAGATATAATCTTAGAAAACATGAAGCCAACTTTATTAATCGAGGCTTCTATTAAGGAGAATTTCGGCTTAAAGGAAATAAAAGAAGCCCTTTATTCATATTTAGAAGAAGGTGAACCTTTTTATCCTACTAACATGATTACTGATAAAGATAAATCTTATCAGGCTAAAGAAATAATAAGAGGAAAATTACTTCATTTCTTACGTCAAGAAATCCCTCATCAATGTGCAGTAGTTATTTCTTCATTTAAAGAAAATGACGATAGAATCGAAATATCTGCCAAGATTGTTGCCGAAAAGGAAAACCAAAAGGGCATAATTATTGGTAAAGGCGGGAATATGATTAAATCCATCAAGACCGCTGCTAAAAAGGAAATGGAAACCTCCTGGCATAAAAATGTTGCTTCGCTAAAAATCGAAGTTGAAGCTGATCCAGGCTGGAGAGATTCAATAAAGAAATTAATCGATTACGGTTATGGGGAATAAAAAAGAAGATATCAAGCTAGAAGGGCTTCTTATAAGAAAAATCCCCTGTAAAGAAAATGATGCCA
>DAVZIW010000029.1:0-13738 GCA_052273085.1 Candidatus Alloenteromonas sp. | reverse complement strand
TTTAGCCGTTGATGATCAATTCAAATTTGTCTTCAACGACAACTGGGGTGGAGACTTTGGCTATTCCGGAATGGATAGCAAATCACCTGCTTATGAAAACATTGAGGAAGCCGGTGGAAACTGCAAGGTAAAAGTTGCAGGAACCTATGATTTCTTCTACCATCCATTATGGGTTTCTGATACTGCTACTTATGCAGGAAGCATGGCTATTAAGCTACATGCTTAATCTATTAGGAGAGTTAATTTAACATGAAAAAATCATTATTTGTATTAGCTGCCGCTATGTTTACTGTTGCTAGCTGCGGTGGCGAAAATGGTAGTCAATCTGGGACTACAGATATTGAAAACGCCAAAATCGTTGTTTGGGGACCAGCTGAAGAAGAACAAGTCGTTAAGGCTATTGTTGATAAGCACAATCAAGAAAATCCAAACGATATCATCAAATATTCCTTCAACGTCTGCTCCGAAGCTGATGGTGGAACTACCTTAGCTACTGACCCAACTGTCACTAACTACGCTTCCTTGTTTGCTTTTGCTGATGACCATCTTGGGAATCTAGTTAATAAGAATATTGTTAGAAAATTAGGTGGGAAGAATCTTGAAGCCGTTACTGCTCACGATACTGAAAATTCTATTGAATCTGCTTCATATACTGTCAATGGCGAAAAAGGCACCTATGCCTATCCTATCTCTACTGATAACGGATACTTCCTCTATTATGATGGAGATGTTTTGGGTGATGGAGATGTCAAGACCTTCGAAGGATTATTAGCCAAGGCTGCTGAAAAAGGCAAAAAGGTCTTCATGAACGTTCCAGACGGCTGGTACGCTGCTTCATTCTTCCTTGCTCAAGGTGTCTGCGGAACAGATTCTTTAAAATATGAAACCGTTAAGAAAGAAGATGGAACTAATGGTGTCAAATATAATGTCACTTGGGATAGCGATGCTGGTGCCAAGATGGCAAAAGCCGCTTCTGATCTATTTGTCCAATATAACACTGAATCCAAAGTTGACGGAAAGAAGAACACTTTCTGGAATGGTGATGATGCTGTTATCGGAACTGCTGCAACTAATGGTGAATTAGCCGCTGTTGTCACTGGTACCTGGAACGAAAAGTCCTTGGGTGCTAAGCTTGACAACTTAAAAGCCTGCAAACTTCCAACTCTTGATGGACATCAATTAGGTTCGTTCTCTGGAACCAAGCTATATGGTGTTAATGCCTTTGCTAAGACCGAAGAACAAAAGACTGCCCATAAATTAGCCAAGCTTCTAACTACAAAAGAAGCCCAAATCACCCGTTATCAATTAAGAACTTCCTTCCCATGCAACAAGGAAGCCTTACTAGATCCAGCCTATACCAAAGCCCAAACCATCGGTGGACCAGCCTTCATTGAACAAGCTAAGTATTCTGCCATTCAATCTAGAGCTGCCGAAGGTAGATACTGGGACGTTGGTAAAGCCATTGGTGATGTCATGATGAAGGGTTATGTAACTTCCGATTCTGTAGCCACCAAACTTACTAGTGAAGCTGAATGGAAGTCATTCCTCACCGATCAACTCAACCCACTACGTCAAGTAGCATAATAAATTTAAATTAACTAAAAGGGTGGGGTGAATAACCTCACCCTCTTTAGCGTTTAATCCTTTCACCATCACTTTGGAAGAGGGCGATGGTGAAAGGATTATTAAGGAGAATAATCATATGGAAGAGCAAGATTCTAGTGTAGGACTTGAATTAAGCGAAGAATCAAACCTATCAAAAAAGGTTGATAAACTCCCTGCTTATATGTGGATCCTATCTACTATTGGAAAGTTCTTTAAGGCAATTTTCGCCTTTGTTTTTAGTTTTATAATCGATGCCTTTACATCCTTGTTTAACTTTTTCAAAGTCGTCGGACTTGGAATTTATAAGGGAATATTAGGAATCGGAAAGATATTCAAAGATCTTTATCATAAATTCGTATTCAATGATATTTGGGGAAGGCTATCCTTTCTTTTCTTTGGTGTAAGCAATATCGCTAATAGAAGATATGTAAATGGCTTATTGATGTTGGTTTTCGAAATAGGCTATTTATTTTTGTTTTTCTTCACCGGAGTTGGTTCTATTGGACTTCTTGGTTCATTAGGTGATGTAAAGAAATCCTATGAAGGAAGCTGCACATTTGACCCTGATTTAGGAGATGAACTTTGTGAACATATCCCGGCCTCGAATTCGGTTCTGATACTTGTTTACGGCATTTTATGGATATTATCGATTGTCTTGTTCTTTGTTATATGGAAGAAATCAATTGATTCAGGTTATAAGAATTATAGAATTGCTCATTTCGAGGATTTTGCAAGAAGGGCGAATACCTCTAAACCATATTCAGACCAAATCGATGAAGATATTACTTCTAGTGAATTCTATTCCGTATCTAATAAAGAACTTAAATATAGATATCTTCCTGTCTTAAAAGCCATGGAAGAAGTAGCGGACAATGATGCTTCTTTAAGCGAAAAAGAAAGAATTATCGATAAACGTTATTATAAATATGTATATATAAGGACTATCGAATATAGGAAAGAGTTCCATAAGAAGAGACTTGCCTTATTATCTAAGGTCAATAAGATTGATGCCAAAATCAATAAAATCGAAGGTAAATATTACTTTAACGATAAGATTGCATCATTAGAAAAAGAAGTAAATGTTTTAACTAGTTCATACAATCAAACCTCTTCCGATCTTGATTCAATGTATGATGACTTGCTTAAAAAAGGTATCCAACCTAAAAAAGATGATGCCTATAATGCATTATCTAAGAAAAACCATTCTTTAAGAGATGCAAAGATTAGAAAAGAATCTGTCTTAGTTTCTTTAAAGCAACATAAGCAAAAGCTAATCGATAAGCAAAACCAAAAGAAACTTATCTTGAATTCTAAACTTGATGATTTATCTAAGAATGATATCTCTTTCTCAACTCTAGATTCAGTCGAAAACCATTCTCAATACGGTAAATTCAACGTCTATTACACGAAGAAAGCTTCTTTTGAGAAAGATATCCTTTTCTATTCCCATTACCAAGAAATCAAAGATATCTATAATAGTGGTTTGGTCGATTATGCTTCTGCTAATGAAGAAAACAAAAAGAAAAGAGAAGCTAGAAAAGCCGAATATGAAGCTAGATTAGATGAAATCAATAAGCAATATGAAGGAATCTATGCTAGACGTAACGACATCATTGAACTTAGAAATAAGGAAAATGAAGATTTTAAGGCCAAAATCGCTTCTTGTTCAAAAGAAGAAAAGGCTGATTTAGTATTCCAACATAATGACATATTGAAGACTTTAAAAGGCAAAATCCTTTCTCTTCCTACCGTCAAAGAAATCAAAACTGGCAAGAAAGAAGACGTCAAAAACGCCACTAAGGCCTATAACAGGGACTATAAAGGGTATGTTGTCGATTATTCTCCAAAAGCCTATGCCCGTACAATTGCGACTGATGAATTAGTAGTCAAATATGGACTCGAATATGCTCTTGCAAGCAAATATGTAAGAGTTATCGAAAAGTCTTTATCCAATGAAGAAGTTGTTAATAGAATCGAAGAACAAAAGGCTAATCTTGAGCAATATGTCAATGACAATCCAAATGCATATGATGGAAAACCTTTGACATTAAAACAGCAAGTATTTTCTTTGCTTAATGAGAATTTCCATACAGCCTTGTTGGCCTTGCCAATTCTAGGTGTATTGTTATTCACCTTAATGCCTTTGATATTGTCAATCTTAGTGGCATTTACCAATTTCGATAAAAACCATGTCTACCCATCTTCTACCTTCTCTTGGGCTGGCTGGCTAAATTTCCAGGATATATTCAATCCTGGCGAAGCCAGTGCCTATCAAGGATTAGGAAAAGCCCTCCAATCGACATTTGTTTGGACGTTCGTCTGGGCGATTGTTGCAACATTCGCTAACTATTTCCTAGGTATCATCTTTGCCCTTATGATTAATAAGCAAGGAGTCAAATTCAAGAAATTCTGGAGATTTGTCTTCATGCTTTCTATTGCTGTGCCTCAATTTATCTCCCTTATCGCCTTATCTGTCTTATTAAAAGATACCGGTGCATTCGGTAAGTGGTGGTACGAGACATTTGGATACACACTAAGGTTTACTAATGATGGCGATATGCAAGGTTTAAGAACTAAGTTAATCATCATCATAGTCAATATCTGGGTTGGTATTCCTTATACCATTCTCGAAACAACAGGTATTTTGATGAATATTCCTAATGATTTATATGAATCTAGTAGGGTTGATGGTGCTAATCCATTTACACAATTCATCAAGATTACAATGCCTTATATCTTCTTTGTCACTGGACCTAGATTAATCCAGACCTTCATTGGAAACGTCAATAACTTCGGTGTTATCTACTTCTTATCAGGTGGTAATCCTGCAAATAATGTCATTGCCGGTGGACAACTTGGCTATACTGACCTATTAGTTACCTATTTATATAAATTAGTAACTTCGCCAAATAATGCTAATTACGGCTTAGCTTCCGCAATTGGTATTATCGTATTCGTAATTTGCTCCTTTGTATCAATTATCATGTACAACAAGACAAGTTCATCTAGTAGGGAGGATCAGTTCCAATGAAATCAATAAAAGCGGGGCGCATTGTTTCCCTTACAATTATCTATATCATATTAGGAGTGTGTGCCATTATCTGGCTTGCTCCTATTGTATGGCTAGTCTTGCAAAGCTTCTCTGCTAGTACTGGTGCTTCAACTAGCTTCTATCCTGCAAAAGGGGAATGGACTTGGCATAATTACGCCTATTTGTTCTCTTTGCCTGATGAAAAAGGACTTACTGCACCTAGCTATGCAAATACTAATGCCTATGACATTATCGCTGCTACTGGTAGGAACTATTTCTTGCAGTGGTTCCTAAATACCCTTATTGTCTCGGTATTAAATTGCATCATTTCGACTCTATTCTGTCTAGTTGTCGCCTATTCTATGTCTAGGTTCCGTTTCAAAGGAAGAGAAGTCCTTATGAAATTAAACTTAGTCCTAGGAATGTTCCCTGGATTCTTATCCATGATCATCATGTATTGGGTCATGAAGGACTTATTCCATTTACAGGGTTCATTCTGGGCATTAGTAATTCTATATTCCGCTGGTTCAGGCATGGGATTCTTCATCTCTAAAGGCTTCTTCGATACAATTTCAAGAAGCATTGATGAAGCCGCTATGATTGACGGGGCGAATAGGGCCCAGATATTTTGGGATATCATCCTCCCATTATCCAAGCCAATCATAGTCTATACCATCCTTACATCCTTTATGGCTCCTTGGGGGGACTATGTTACTTCTTCCTATATAATCGGGTTGAATAACGCCCCACAATGGACTGTTGCCATCGGATTATATAAATGGGCAAACGAAAGAGAACTATTCAATTCCTATTACACCCGTTATGCCGCTGGATCGGTAGTAATTGCTCTTCCAATGACATTATTGTTCTTATTCACTCAGAAATATTATGTCGCTGGTGTTACCGGTGGCGCCGTTAAGGGTTAGTTATGAACAAAACAAAGAATATATCATTAGTTTCGTTATCTTTATTAGGACTAGTTTCTTGCCAAGGGACTAGTTCTATTTCTCCGTTAGGGCTTGAATATGATAATGGAACCTATAATATCGATACTTCGATATCAAACAAATCATCTTCGGCCCATTATCAGATATTTGTCCGTTCTTTCTGCGATTCAAATAACGATGGAATCGGCGATTTTAATGGGATTGCTTCTAAAGCTGATTACCTATCTTCTTTAGGAATTGGGGCAGTTTGGCTTACTCCAATCCATAAAAGCCATAGCTATCATGGCTATGATATTGATGATTATTATTCCATTAATCCTGATTTTGGGACAATGGAAGACTTCGTCAACATGGTCAATGTCTTAAAAGAAAAAGGGATTGATGTCATGCTAGATATGGTATTTAACCATACTTCCACCTATAACCAGTATTTTATCGATTCCTATAATGATTATAGATTAGGTAAAACCGGCGAGAATTCCAAAGCCGATTGGTATCTATGGAATGATGAAGGCGGGTCTAGCTATTACAAAAAAGGCTCTTTCTATTATTACGCCCACTTTGGCTCGAACATGCCTGATTTGAATTTCGATTGCGATGCCGTTTATGATGAATTCAATAAAATCATGGCTTTCTGGCTAGATAAAGGCGTCAAGGGATTTAGACTTGATGCAGTTAGGTATTATCAGCAAGAAAACGTTGCCAAAAATATTGAAGCCTTAAATAAGATTGCCGATATGGCAAGATCAATTGATCCAAATTGCTATTTTGTAGGGGAGAATTGGATTGGTGGAAATGAATATCTATCCTATTATTCTTCTAAAATAGATTCTTATTTTGATTTTGAGCAATCTATTGCCTATTCAAATGGAACTCCTTTTATTCCTGCAGTTAAAGGCTTTGCGAGTGGCGATACTCTTACTAGCGTCTTAGAAACTAAGGAAAAAAAGATTAAGGAAAAGAACAATAAAGCCTATTCTTCTTATTTCTTTGCTAATCATGATACCGATAGGATTTCTAAATCATTGACTGGCGAGAATATGAAAGTTGGGGCAAGCTTACTATATCTACTTCCAGGAACTCCTTATTGCTATTATGGAGAAGAAATTGGCTTATTAGGCACAAAAGGAAATGAATCTACCGACGCCATGAGGAGACTTCCTATGATTTGGGGAGAAGGCCATGAAGATGAAAAGACGGATTGTCCTGATGGAAGTGTTGCTTCTATCTATGCCTCCTTTAAGCAAGTAGAAAAAGGTGCATGCGACCTAGAAAAAGAGCCAATGTCTCTAGTCAATCATTATAAGAAAGTCATCTCTATTAGAAATAAATACCCGTTTATTAGGGATTCCATATTAACTTCGCTTAAGACTGGGGTCAGTAATCTAATTACCTATAAATTGACTTCAAGTGACGGCAATGATTCTATAATTGTCATGCATAATACATCTAGCGAAGTTAAAGAAGCTGATGTCTCTAGTTTCTCTAATGGAGAAATATTAGGTACAATCAATACTTCTAACTTAAAACCAAAAATCGATGGGACTATTTTGAAATTAGCCCCTTATTCATCAATAGTTTTGAAAGGCAGGTAATATAATGAAGAAAATCAAAACCTATTTTGTAGTTGCTTGTGCCTCGATTCTAGTTTGCTCATGTGGAGAAACTAGTAACGAATCAAGTTCAACTAGCAAGACTGATTCAACAGTTCTTACTACTGATACGGAATATACTTTCCCTCAAACTCCTACATATGATGAACCATCTTTCCAAATCCATTATCTAAGAAATGATAATAATTATGAACCTTGGTGCTTATGGCTTTGGAGCGCGGATAAAGATGGTGCCGATTATGAATTTAACGGTGGAGATTCTACTAATGGGACTATTGCTTCTTACCCATTATCCCAATTCGGATTAGGCGAAGCCGATACTCTTAACTTCATCGTAAAGAAGGGCAGGGAAGGCAATTGGCTTGCTAAAGACCCTGATGGAGATAGGGAAATAGATTTTTCTAGTCTAACTAAAGATAGCAAAGATATTTACCACATTTATTTAAAAAGCGGAGATGCAAACGTGTATACTTCAAAAGATTATATAGTCCCAGAAAAGGTTAACTATGCTAGATTTAATTCTACTAGCTCTGGTACCCAAGTAGTATTGGAAACTACTCTCCCAATAAGCAAAGCTGTTTTAAAGCGTGATGGAGTAGTTATTAAGGAAAATATCCTTTCTAAACCAAAGAATTTCGTTCGTATCCAAGGAATTGAAGGTGAGATTGATTTCTTAGCAAAATACTCTGTCGAAGTTACTTTTACAGAATCTAATAACGTCGTTGCTAAAGATGTTTCCTTAAATTCATTATTTGGAACCACTGAATTCAACGCCAAATATGAATATGCCGCATCTGATTTAGGCGTTACTGAAAAAGATGGCACATTTACTTTCAAGGTTTGGTCTCCTTTCTCTAATTCAATCGAAGTTAGAATCTATAATTCAGGTACTCCAAAGAGTTTAGATGAAACTGGCGATGATACCTTTACTACAATTACCTTAAACAAAGGCGAAAAAGGCGTCTGGGGTGGTTCTTCAAATCAAGAATTATACGGTAAATACTATACTTTGTTTGTTAAATCCAAGGATTATCCACAAGGAATTGAGATTGTTGATCCATATGCAAAAGGATGTGGCATCAATGGACTTAGGGGAATGATTGTTGATTTTGACGCCGCTAAGCCAACTAATTGGGATACTTTCAAAGCTCCTGTCCATGATAGAAAATCAATGGTAGTCTATGAAACCCATATTGCTGATATTACTTCTTCCTCTAGTTGGACTAATGATGTCGAGACTAGGAAACTAGAAAAGACATATGCTGGGGCCATTAAAGAAGGCACAACATATGAAAAGAATGGGGAAATCATCAAGACTGGTTATGATTCCATAAAAGATTTAGGTGTCAATGCCGTTCAGATATTACCTATATTCGACCAGGCAAATGATGAAAGAAAAGAAAATAGAGCCTTTAACTGGGGATATAACCCACTTAATTACAATTGCATCGAAGGTTCTTATTCTTCTAATCCATATGATGGGTATACCCGTATCAAGGAATTTAGGGAATTAGTTGAGAAATTCGGCAACGACAATATGTCTATTATCATGGATGTTGTCTATAACCACGTAAATGGCGCAAAAGGCAGCAATTTCGATGTCTTGGCTCCTGGATATTATTTCCGTTATGATGGAGAGAAACTCACTTCTAAGAGTGGATGTGGCAATGATACTGCTAGTGATCATGCAATGTATGCCCACTTTATGAGAGATTCAGTCAAATTCTTAGCCGAAACCTACAAATTAAGCGGATTTAGATTCGATTTGATGGGTCTACATACTCTTGAAGCAATGAATGAAGTAGTTGAAGCTGCTAGAAGTGTTAACCCAGATATCGTTATCTATGGCGAACCTTGGGAAATGGAAGAATCTCTAGGTCTAACTATGGCAAGCCAAAAGAATCTTGCTAGCTTTGAAGGATTTGGTGCCTTCAATGACAAGATGAGAGATGCCCTTATTAAAGGCGGCATGTCTGCTGTTGATGAACTTGGATTTGCAACTAACCCAAGAGGTGGCAGCGAATCCGATATGAGAAGTGTTGTCTATGGAATCGAAGGAAAGACATCTACTATATCTTTCGATCCAGATAAGACGCTAAATTATGCTTCTTGCCACGATAATTACACTCTTTATGACCGTGCCTTTATGGCAGGTATCGATGATGAAGAACTATTAAAGAAGATGCCAGTTTTAGCTAATTCCATCGTCTTAACTAGCCAAGGAACTTCATTTATCCTTTCTGGAGAAGAATTCTTAAGGACTAAAGATAAAGTCAATGAAGATGGAACTTATACAAAAGACGGTAATTCCTATATGTCTTCTTATGAAGTCAATGCTCTTGATTATGATTTGAAGTCTAAGAATATGGATGTCTATTCCATCTATAAAAAGCTTATCTATCTAAAGACTCATGTTGATGGATTAGCATTAACTAAAGACGGCGTTGTCTCTAATCTAAATGTTACTGCATCTAATGGGCAAATTAGCTATACCATCAAAGATAGCCTTAACTCCAAAGAATACAAAATTGTCCATAATGATGGGACTTCGACCCATGAAGCAATGGATTTTGCAGGTTATGAATTATATCTAGATACAGTTGATGTCAATTCTACTAGAAAATTAACTAATAACGAAAAAGCCAATCGCTTCCAGACTTTAATTGGAGTTAAATCCCTTTAATGCCACGTAATCCTACTAATAAATCTAAATACGAAGAATTATCGGATTCACTCGATGAATCCGATATCTCTTTGGGGGCATCTAGACCAGCTAAGATAAAGAAAAAGAAAAAAGAAGATAAGCTAGACAAAAAGGAAAAAAGAAAGCAAAATAGGCTTTATAACATCCTTTATATATGTTCTGCCATATTTTTCTTTATTCTAGGAATAATAGTTATCTGCCTTATAAATTACATTAAGGGAGATGGCTTCCATTTAATTAAGGCTCTCTTCGGCTGCCTCAAATGAAGACAATTTAGAGATAAAGTCCTTATCCGTATAATTGGATAGGGCTCTTTTTCTATATTCATTCATTTCGTCTTCGTCTTTAAATAATACCGATCCATCATCAAGATAGGCTTTACCTAGGCTAAGCTTATCTACTAGGGTTACCATATCATTACCAAATATTAGGTACATGATATTTATAAAATAGGGGAGAATAAATAGAAGTACTACTCCATATCCATTGAAAAATATAGTTGTTAGTCCAACAAATGGGAGATAATAGGCTTTCTTTAATAAGGTAAAGCCTATCTTTTGCCTATATCCATATTTATCACCGTAACTGATTTTAAATATATATTCCCCAATTCCTTTTCTTCCTTTATTTAATAAGGGGAGGGCAATACTTAATACAAGAAAAGAAAATCCAATTGAAGACATCCTACCTATAGTTAGAGTCTTGCTAATAAAATCAGAAGAAGCTTTTATAGAAGGATCAACATAATTTAATAACGATGGCAATCCTTGATATGTAGACTTAAATAAATCCAAGACATCATTTTGACCTCTTTTGTTTAGACCATCTTTTATAAATCCTGGCTTAGAAGAATTAACTGATCCATCTTCATTTACGTAATAAGAAGCATAATCGGTTGAATATGAATTTATTGTAGGGGAAGAAGGTAAACGTAAGACAAAGATATTATATAATTCCCCGATTGTCTTATCGTTCCTATTGCCGGTCAAATAGGTAACTAATTCATCTGGGTAAGAAACTAAATAGAAGTTTTGTATAGCCTCTTCATAAGGCTTATATTCATCTAAAGTAAGAGAGAAATTCAAATTAAGCTCTTCTTTTTTAGCCGAGATGGTCTCGTTTTCTCTTATAAAGGTAGGATTATTTATGATTATTGGATAGCAAATTGCATAGAAGCAAAATAGACAAGCTAATATAAAAGAAAGCAAATTTGTTAGATTAGACCAAATATATTTAACTACCGGAGCTCTTTCGGCTTCATGATTGACTTGGATTTCTTTCTTCATAACGTCTTTCTTCTTCTACTGTATCAAAATATAGCGAGTTCTCTTCATCTGCCACGCAGGAAGCGGATATATAATCATGGATGGAACGATGCTTTTTAGTAAACATTGTCATTGTATAAGATATTAGCAAAGTTGCCCCGAAAGAAAACATTGAGCCAAACATTTCTATTATTAAAAATGAGAAAAACCTTAATATCAGCCATCTTTTCTTATATGTATAGCCATTTTTATCTAGGACAGTTAATTTGAATATCTTTTTTCCTAATGTTGCACTTGTTTTAGAAATAAGTGGGATTATATAAAAGAATATGAATGAGGACAAAATAATTGGAGGGAAGGCATAACAAATAGTAATTCCGACAATACGGGTATTTTCATCATTAAAAGAAGTAATAAGTGGATCTTTATTTACTTTAGTTAAAGCGGATGAATATATATCTTTTAAAGACAAAACTGCATCAATTTCTTTGACATTCTTTTTCTTATTAATCTTTAGATGAGAATCGACTTCAGTCAAAGATTCAAATAAAGATGATTCCCTTCCTATGCCTAATATAGAGCTTTCAAAAGTTTCGTCGCTTAATTTGCTCATATGGAAGCTAAGTGCAATATCGCTACAATAGAAGGCTTTTAGATTATCTAATAGATATACGGTTTTAGTCTCTCCATAATAGGTAAATTCTTCTTTATGGAATTGCTCTAGCTTTTCTATAGGGCTAGTAACATCAACTGAAACTCCCTTAAAATCGATGAATAATCCAGATTCGAGTTGCCTAGAAACCATTCTTTCGGCATTCTCATTATATTTTGCCTCATTAGATACATTAGGTAATATAAATGGAAAATAGATAATGCTAGCTAAAGCAAAAGTAGCGGCTAAATCTATCAAGTGAGCAAATGCTCTTTTCCATATCGAACCTAGGACAATTAATTTTCCCATGGGTCAAGTATAATTCGGTTAGGGAATAAAATCACTTTATTTATAAATAAATAGGTTAATTAGATTTAAAATGTGATGATTTTAATTTGCTAGAAAAATAAATATCTAACGTTTTTCCGTCTATAATCTTAAAAAACATATCAAAAATATAGGAATTTTAAGATTATAAACAGGAAATCTGTCTATAATCGAAAAAATGATTTTTTAGTCTTCTTAAAACTTTTTCTTCATATCAATAAAATTTTATTTGTATTTCGCTTAAAATGGTTGATAATTAACTCGTACAAAAATTAAGCAAAACGCCTCGCGCCTGAAAGAAGTGATCTTATCGGGCAAGGGGATTATTTCGCTTGTAGGAGATTTATGGCAAAAGAAAACATCAAACAGTACGAACTTAAAGAAATCAAGGAAGAAGTCGAAACAACAAAGAAGAAAGAAAAATTCGACGATTCCGCTTTCGTCGCCCTTCATCACATTGACAAAGTCTATGACAATAACGTCCAGGCTGTCTTTGATTTCAATCTCGATATCAAAAAGCATGAATTCATTGTCTTTGTCGGTCCTTCTGGATGTGGTAAATCAACAACCCTCCGTATGGTTGCCGGTCTAGAAGATATCACTAGAGGCGAACTTTACATCGATGGAGAGCTTTGCAATGATAAGCAACCAAAAGATAGAAATATCGCGATGGTCTTCCAAAGCTATGCCCTTTATCCACATATGTCTGTTTATGACAACATGGCTTTCGGACTTGTTATTTCTCACCTTCCAAAGGCTGAAATCGATAAAAGAGTCCATGAAGCCGCTAGAATTCTTCAAATTGAGCAATATCTAGATAGAAAGCCAAAGGCATTATCTGGTGGGCAAAGACAACGTGTTGCCTTAGGTAGGGCAATCGTTAGGAACGCCAAAGTATTCTTGATGGACGAACCTCTTTCTAATCTTGATGCCAAACTCCGTGTCCAAATGAGAAGTGAAATCGTTAGACTTCACCAAGCCTTAGGTGCAACTACAATCTATGTTACCCATGACCAGACTGAAGCTATGACCATGGCTACTAGAATTGTTGTCATGAAATTAGGAAGAATCCAACAAATCGGAACTCCAAAGGAAATATATAACAATCCTGCTAACTTATTCGTTGCTGGATTCATTGGTTCTCCTTCAATGAATTTCCTTAATGTTAGCTATAAAGATGGAACTGTCATATTCGAGGGTGGAAAGGAAATGAAATTGCCTGCTTCAGTTATCAAAGGACATAAATTGCCAGAGCAATTCATCCTTGGTATCCGTCCAGAAGATATCCGTCATGTTGAATCTTCTACTAAAGACAATGTAGTCGAAGTAGAAGTCAAGGTCGCTGAACTTCTTGGTTCTGAATATTATTTACATTGCGATTTTGGTGGGATCGATTTAGTTTCAAAATGCCCAGCTGATAAAGAAATCAAGACTGGTGACAAAGTATTCATCGAATTGAATCTATCCAAGAGCAAATTCTTTAATAAAGATAGCGAAGATCACGAAGCAATTTAATATTTTTATCTAGCTTAAAAAATAGGGACGGGGGCTTTCTCCGTCCCTTTATTTGTCATTAATCATATTTCTAGCCTAA
>DAVZIW010000028.1:0-14156 GCA_052273085.1 Candidatus Alloenteromonas sp. | reverse complement strand
TATGAGATTCGAACTCGTGATCTTCTCCGTGACAAGGAGACATGTTAGGCAGCTACACCAATAGTCCGTAGCGTTACATAATATAGCAAGAACTACTTTTCTTGTCCAACAATATTTTTGTTATAGCAGGGGGCCTCTTTTAAGAAGCCCCCTATATTGATTACTTTAATCCAAGGAAAGCTAGAACTGATTCTTTTGGCCTATATCCAGTCGATTGGTTAACTAATTTGCCATCTTTAAAATGTACTAAGGTTGGGATTGAATAGACATTTAATTCAGCAGCAGCTTCACCTACTTTATCAGTATCGACTTTCAATACCTTTAGTTCAGGATGCTCATCTGCAATTTCTTTGATGATTGGAGAAAGCATTTGGCAAGGTCCACACCAGACGGCATAAAAATCTACCAAAACATCTCCTGAGGCAATCTCTTGCCTATATTCTTCATAGCTATTAATTGTTTTTTCCATAATGATAATTCCTTTCTAGTAACCCATTATTACATAAAACAATATGAATATGATAATAAGATGCACCGGGAAATATGAATAAGAGAATATTCTCCACCATTTGGAGTCATATCCCCTTTTCCCGTTATATAGATATATAAATATTATTGATAATAGACAATATGACTCTATACCCATGGAAAAAGGATCATAAGGAGAAATCCCATTGCTTCTAATTCCAATATAGCTAATCCCCCAGAATATCAATGTAACAAAAAATAAAATTGAAGAAGAAATGATATTAATTAATCTCCTTCCATTAGGTAAATCTAGGAACATTTCATCCGATATACCTAATGATTGGTTTGTTTTATGCGCTAATTTAATTGCAATTGGAGTTGCATAATAAAACCCTAGTCCAATAAGAAGGTTAAACAACGAATAACCGGTACGTAGATATATAGGGAATACATAAATACTAACTTCATTTACCTTTTCATAAATATCAACTACATATGAACCCAATATATATCCAATAGGTAATAAGGCAAATAATTTCTTATATCCTTTTAAAGATAAACAATATAGAACTAGACATAAAAAGAATAAATCTGCGATTGGATTATAATTAGACCCAAAGCTAGACATTCCCTTAAATCCATAAGTAATGCTAATTTGGCTAATTAAGGTTAATCCAAATAATATTCCAATCTTCAGTAGGTATTTATTTTTATTATGGGTATGCCTCATTCCTTCTGCTAAAAGGAAGGTAAATAAAGGAAGGGATAACCTCCCTATAATCCTAAATATATATCCAACATTATTGAAATTGGGAAGTGGATACATTTGGTTTGAGCCATATAACATCAAAAAGACACCGATATGGTCAAAGCTCATGAATATCATGGCCAATATTTTTAGGATAAATCCATTTATTATTTGATATGATCTAGTTTCGTTCATGCTGATGTAGTGGCAGTTAATATTATTAATATGACTGAAAGCAAATTATTTAAGGCATGGGCTGTATATGATCCTAGCAACCCAGCCCTTTTATATGCAATACAAAGAAGTAAGCCTGCAACTATATAAGAAGGGATATTGATTAATTCAATAATTGTAGCTTGACTTGAACTAAAGCAAGTCCAGTCAAAATGGATAAAGGCAAATACTAAAGCAGAGACTATATAACCTAATACCTTGCCTAATCTAGATAAAATAGAAAATAATCCAACTCTATATCCAAGTTCTTCTGTCATTGGACCTAATATCCCAAATATTAAAATAGCAAACACTGGATATGCCTTAGATATGGTCCTTATTGAAGATTCATTCCCGTTGACACTAGGATCAATCCCGGCGGCATTAAATAATAAATTGGATATGATCCCATATATATAATTGAATGCTAATAATAATCCAAAGAAACCAACGCCAAGGAAGAATTTCTTAAATGATGCCTGCTTTATAAATTCTTTATAGCTACCTATAAATAAAGCAGCCATGAATCCAAATAATAAAGCATAGGAAGTAAATACTCTAACTGAAGCACCTTCTATACTTAATAGATATCTTTGGACATTTTCAATCGGGCTATTTGGATTATTTAAGGAAAATATGCCACTTTGGATAAGTTCGACAAAAGAAGCAATCAAAGATAATCCAATTATAGATAAAGCAAAAAATAAGGCTTGTTTCCAAATAGGAGTATGGATGAAATTTTCAAAAAAGAGGCAACCCATGTCATTATTATCTTGTTTGCAATAAGGACATTTTTGGTAAGTTGGATCATAGCTATGCCCACATTTAGGACAAGAAGTGTTAACAAAATAAGTCTTCATGGAGTTAATCTTATTTTCTAATCAAGAATAAAACAAGGGAAGTTATTAATATCTTCTTTAATTTTTCTATTGTTTTTCCTCTTTCTTGCTTCAAAATAGACATACATGCCTTAAATGTTTTATTTGTTTAGGTGTTACTTTGATAAATCTATCCAAATAAAATGTTTTCTTCCATTATGGAAGAATAGTAAAATTAAGTTAAATCAGTTGGTAAAAATTATGAATTATCTAAATCTACTTATGGATGTTGAGCAAATTAGCAACATAGTCAACATCACTTGCACCGTATTATTTGCATCTATTTTAGTTATATTAGTCTTATGTTTCCTAAGGGGATTATTAAGAGGATGGAAAAGAGGGACATATAATCTAATATTCATCTTGATATTAGTTACAGTCGCTTTATTAACCTTAAATCCAATAGCAAAAGCAATGGGTACAATCGATATATCCTTTATTGGTTCACCCCAAAGCGTTACTTCAGGGGATGTTACCTTTACTTTTGAAGTAACTACCCTTCAGCCAACTATACAAGATTTCTTTGTCCAATTCTTTAAGGCGAGTGGATATGCTGCTTCTCCAAAAGATATCGTTTCATATTCAACTGCCTTATCTTATTCAGTTATTAAATTAGTATTGATATTAATAGACGCTATATTGATATTTACCTTAGGATTATTCTTTATTTTCCTAATGTGGCATATTGCCTTCAAAAGAATCACTCCTAAAGATAAAAGAAAGAAAAAGAGTCTTAGATTAGTATCTGCTTTTGAAGAAGTAGTTGTTGGGGGAGTGGCCCTAACTATGTTTTTGACTCCTTTGACTGGATTAGTCAATTCCTTAGCATACAACGCTAATCTAGATAAAAAGGAAGCTGATAAGAATGAATATGCTTCTTTAGTATATGGGGTTCTTGAATCATATAAGAATTCAGTATTTAGCAATGTCTTCTTTTCCTATGCTAAACAAGATGGCAAGCAAAGCTTAGATGCCCAGCTATTAAATTTCCTAACCGAAACTAAAGTCGACGATTATTCAACTTCCTTAGTAAAAGAGGTCGGAAGTGCTGCTAATCTAGCTTCTACTTTAGTTAATTCTGGTCTTCTTTCTTTAGTAGGTGGGCAAGAATTATCTTGGAGGCTATTCTTTGCAAGTAGTTCAATTCCAACCGTGTTAACTTATCTAGCCGATATGGATTTAGTTAAGGTAGCCCTTCCTGTCGTAATTACAATTTTAACTAATATGGACCAAACTAAATCCATATTAGGAGAAGATACAGTTAATTATCTAAGCCAATCTAATATTGACTGGAGCAAGGAATTAAAGAATCTAGCATCCATCTATACTAAATTAGTAGATGCTGATTTGTTCCAGGTTCTAGTAGAAGAAGAAAGCAAGACTCCTATATTTGATTTGTCTTACTTATTCGATATGTTTGATGATGAAGCAAATAAAGCCTCATTTAATGAAGCCCTTGATTTTGCCGATACTGAATTAAGTAGGCATTTAATCGCTGGATTAATGTATTCATTATGTCAAAAAGACGAGAATAAGAAAGATGATGATTCTTCTACTATCCAACTAGTTGATTTCATGCCGAAAAATAATGAAGGCAATATAGATTATTCTTCATTTGCTTCATTTTCCTGGATGAATGAATTAAAAATTGTATATGATTCTTTCTATTCTTTAGTTCAAATAAATCCAACGCAGATGAAAGAAGTATTTGATTGCTTTGGTAAAATCGAAACTTCTACTTCAAATAGAAAGAATGCAACAGGGGATACCTCTTCTTTAATTAGCGATCAATTCTCTAAAAAGATCAGCAATTTCCTAATTGATAATATCGATAAAGTAACTGATCCAATAATCGGGGATGTAACTAAAGTAGATAAAAACGGGGTTTCTACTTCATCTAATAAATGTCTATTGGATTCATCTTTATTATCTAATGCCCTTCCTGAAATTGTCCCGATGTTAGAAAATTCATTAAAAGGAAGTGTTGAAGGAATTGATTTAAGTAGTGCCCAGGCTAGCTTAATCGATACAAGTAATAATAAATCAATAAGAGGCAATTTCAAAAACGAATTCAATTCGATATTCTCTGTTATAAAAGATTTTGCTAAGACGACATCTGGCAAAGCCTTTATTAAAGATATCGACCATATGCCTGGAATTAATTTTGATCCAACTGGAAAGCTATATTCAATTGATTCAGATTTAGTAGATGCCTTGGCAACTGGATTAGCTAATATTGATAATTCTTTAATCGTAAAAGAATTAATTCCTTCTTATGTAGATTCTTTATTATCTAATAATGAATCATTAAATGAATTTTTCCCAAGCGGACTTAATACAAGGGTATCTTCATTAGGTAGTGAAGTAGGTAAGATTATTAGATTAGTTGGGGATTGTCCAAATCTAATTAGATTAGCTTCTAATGGTTCTTTCTCATCTTTAGATTCCATCATGGATTTCTTAAAGAATAATGGGGATGAGATGAAATTATTATTAAAGACTGTGTGTAGCTCTAAATTATTATTCGCCCCATCAACCCAAGAAGATGATCCTGGTATTTCTAGCGAATCTATCGCAGATTTTATCAATAACCTAACAAAAGGATTTAAAGAAAACCTATTTACTGCCGAAGATATAAAGAATGCAAAAGATAGCAATGGTTCTTTAGATAACGAAATAGATGCAATGGTAGATGTATTAATCGAACTTGCTAAAAGCGGCGTTGCTTCTTCTTTAACTAATCTAAATTCATCTTATTCAGATTCCATCAATACTTTATCTAAATTAGATATAGAAAGTACATTCTCCAAGATTGATGAATCTATCTTAATGAAAAAGATGTTATCTAATCTTCTTGATGAGGGATTAAATACAATCCTAGGTGAAGATAAGGGTGATGTATCTTTTAATAATGTTACTAGCTGGAAAGAAGAAGGAAAGGCTATCCAAAACATCATTAATCTAGCTAGCAAGGGATTAGATTTATCTAGTCTAGATTTCTTCTCTAGCGGGGAATTATTGACTAAGATGTTAAAGGCCTTAGCAAATTCAGGAATATTTACCCATGAAGGAGAATATATATTCCCTGAATTCCTTTATAACAAGATTATTAATTCTTTGGATAAGACCTCTTTGGAATATTTTGCTGATAAGGGGGCTGACTTAAATTCTTTAAGCAAAGAAGAAGCGACAACTGTATTTAAAGAATCCTTAGTGCAATATAAGAATAATAAGAGCGATTTTATCGATGTCGAACTAAATAAGATTTGCAGTGTCTTGACTGATATCTCTTCTTTAGGTGGATTAGATTCCATAACTGATTTAACTTCTGATTTATCTAGAATTAAATTAGAGAAGATATTAAGTAACATTGCTTCTTCATCTACTTTAGGAAGAGTGCTTCTATATAACGGGATGAATAAGGCGATAAGTAATTTACCTTCTGCCGGTGGAATATCTTTTAAGAAGGTTAACTGTGATTTCTTCTATGATGAATCTACTTCACCTGATGATAAAAAAGATGAAGTAAGAAATGTCATGCATATCTTATCTTTGGTATATGATTCTGGATTAATTAAAGATGGGAGCATGGATTTATCTAAATTAAATATTGATTCCATCTCCGTTGAGTTCTTCCTTAAACCTTTATTAACCGAGATAAAGGATTCTAAATTATTTGGTGTTAATTCTGCTAGTGTTGTGGCATCTAGCGACGAAAATGAAGGAACCTTATTTGGTGATTTAATATTAACCTTAATTGATAAATCAACCTTATATGGTGATATTGGATTAGATGCAAATCTAAATGGACATACAAATCTAACAAAGGTCAAATTAGTCAACAATGTTACTAATTGGGATAATGAAATTGACTCGATTTGTTCCGTATTAAATAGTTTACAGGAATCCCCATTGCTAACAATTGGTAGCGATGGATCTATTAATGTTGATACAGATTTACTTACTGAGCCTAGTGAGTTCTTTGGTTATGATGAAATTAGCAAGAACAATAACAAAACCAAATTGACCGATCTTCTTAATGACATCACCGATTCGGAATTATTAGGCTATGCCTTGCCTAATAAAATAGAAAGCATCTTATTTGTTGTCGAACCCGATGAAAGCCATTCTAATGTAAATCACATTGTAGGCGATTCAGGATTTACTAATGATTTCCTTTGGGCTTCTGATCCATATTTTACAAGGACATCAGATGGAGGTTATGATCGTTATAGCAAAGCTGAAATAAATAATTTAGTAGATTTGTTCTATAATCTTTCCTATTGCGAGGGTTTGAATGGAGACAATATAAAATCAATTGATCCAACCCATTTGACAAAAGGATTAGAAGCCATGTCTAAATGTGGAATATTTAATTCTACGGAGGGTGTTAGAGAAGAAGACAAAGCGGTTGTCAGTTCTGGACCATATGACTATGCGAAAACGGTATTTATCAACTCTGACCCATTGACTTGTTTCCAAGCCGTTATGGTCAAGTTTATCAATACGGATTCATTAGAGCCATATATTTATAATGAAGCTAATAAAGTAGATAAGGCTGCTTCTTATACTACTTCTCAAGACAAAGTAATTAGCCAAGTAAAGGCTAACTTTAGTGAAAGATATTCTAGCATTACTAATAAGACTACCGATCATTTGGCTGAATTATCAGCTTTCTATTCCGCTTTATTAAGCGCAGATGAAAAAGATATGTTCAAGAGTGACAATAAAATCGATTTCGACAATGTTTCTAGTGATGGTTTATCTATCTTATTTAAAGCGTTGGATGAATGTTCTTTCTACCAAGATGTCATTCCTAATGCGATGTATGAACTATTCAAAGGCGATACATATGAAATCCCTGGAATTAAATTAGGTAGGGCAAACTGCTTTGTTAAATATGAAACTGGCTTCTCCGAAACTGATTGGGAAAATGAATTAGATTTAATTTGTTCGATATTGCCTTTAATTAGAGATAATAAAGATGCTTTAGCAAATGCATCGACCACATTAGAGAATCTAGATCCGTTGTTATTAAGGTCATTGATGTATGATTTCTCTGAATCCGCTATATTCCATTATGATGGTAATTGTTTGAATCCTGATTCTAGCGATGCTTTAAAAGGTGATTTAACCGTTTTCGAACAACTTGTCTATTACATTTATGACAATAGTGGACTTGCTGAAAAAGCCTTCTCTATATCTTCAGATGGAGCTTCTTATCTAAGTTCCACCTACGAAAATAAATTACATGATAGGATTACTTCCTTTACTGGTAGTTGGATGGATGAAATCAATCATCTAACCTATGGATATGATGGAACAAAGGAATATGGACTTATCTTTGATGCGAATAGGTATGGCTTATTAAAGCCTAAAACATCTGGAACGGCTGGAGAAACTTCGATTGATTTAGACAAGGACGTCTTAAAGACTCTTTCTCCAACTAAAATAAAGGCTTTATTCCACGATATGAATGGACTTGCCATAGTTGAAGATGCCTTATCTAACACCATATCAGATTTATTAGCTAATACTGGTTTAAATGATAAATCTATTATTGAATTTGATATTGCAAATTCTACTTATTATGATTTCTCTTCTTACTATTTAGAAGAAAATACCCCATCCATAAATAAGATTACTTTTGATTCTAGTAATGGTAAGTATTCTTTTAAATTCAAAACCGGCGAGGATTTTACATCTAAATTAACCATTAATGATTTAGGCTCGAATAAATACGAAGCTATTACTAAAGATTTACGTAACCCATTTACATTAGAAGGTGTCAGTAGTGGCGTAATCTCTAATGTCCATGTTTATTTCGATACAGCTATTTACTCATTGACTAGAGAACAGTTAGAAACAAAAGACATCGCCGCGATTGGTTCTTTGTTAGAAAGTATGTTCACTGTAACTAATCCTGCTACTGGTGAAGGCAAATATTTTGATTTCAACGATAAGAGTACAACTGATCCTACTAGAAATAATGATTTCCGTGACTTTATTCATGAAGGCCATTCAACAAAAGGAATCCTTGATGTATTGAATAATTCAACTATTTATTCTGCTAAATTCAACTTCGATGGAACTGATGCTAAAGTAGGGGAAGATGCGACAAATACTACATTTGCCAGTAGGGGACTAGTATTTAATAATATATTGGAAGTAACGGTTAAATTTGGAACTATTGATGTAAAAGTATCCATGGCTTCTAATTTTGATGGGTCTAACCAATACGAAAAAGCTGAAAATATTACCAAGTTATTTGGTAAGTTTAACATGACTAAAGAAGCTGATTTCTTTGATAAACAAATATTCTCTTCTTCAATCTTCCAAGCCTATTTAGATACTGCCGATGGTGCGACTGATTCGACTACATTTGCTACTTATAATGCGGTTTTAGGCGGAATTGCTAAAGGCAGTGCTACTGATCCAACATTAAAATACGTAAATATTATTGATTACTTAAAATGTCTAAATAGCAATGAATCTAACTTTGCTAAAGAGATACTTGCAGGTCAATTAGATCATTATATGAAACTTAATGTCGCTAATATTAATAGATATACCGTTGGTGGCTCTCTGTCCAATCCATTAGCAGCTAGGTCTTCGTTCATCTCTTCTACAACCTTCACTTCATTCAAAGAAAACAATTATGCTAAATTGGATGAAAATGCTTTAAATGGGTTATCCAAAATGATTAACCTATTATTTGATTTGGCTAATTCCAATAAGGCTGTTACCTATTTAGGCGATATAAATGATACGAACAGGCATTATGTAGATTTGGTATATCTTGGTTCTATATATGATTTGCTTGTTGCTAAAGGTATCTATGTCGCTAATACAAACGACATGTTTGATATAAAAGGTAATACTAACTATATGGATGGCGTTTCTGGTCAAGTATTTAAGTATTCTAGCGTTGCTTCTATAATCTCTGCATCATGAAGAATTATCTAAAAGAAGAAGTGCAAGGTGAATCTAGTTGCCTTGGCTCTATATTCAAATGTTTCCTTTTTCCTTGCGATTCCTTGGATGCTTTTAAAAGCAAACTAGAATCAATTAGCAAGGAGCATCATAAGGCTAAACATATTCCTTATGCCTATATCATCAATAATGAAGTTAGGTGCAGCGATGATGGGGAGCCTTCTTCAACTGCAGGCAAGCCAATGCTAGACTTCTTGACTAGGAATGATATGGATGATGTAGGAGTAATTGTAACTAGGTATTACGGGGGTAAAGATTTAGGAGTAGGAAGGCTTCGTTCCTATTTCCTTTTATCTTTAGAAGAGGCCTATAAAAAAGCTAGCTTCATAACAAAAGAAGAGACCCATTATGTAATTATCTCTACTCCTTATGATGTTTTCTCTTCTATTTCTAGGTTAGCTAAATCTAAGCATATATGTATCAAAGATATTTCCTATCAGATGAATGTCATATTCTCTATATACGCCAAAAAAGAAGAAATAGATTCCCTTCTATCTTCTTTTGTTGATGCTTATCTTCTTCTAGAAGAAGGGGATAAGTTAATTGAGAGTAAATATCTATCCTAAATAGATTTGAAAAGGGATAGAATATCCCTGCGCGGAGGTAGTTATGATTCCAAAAGATGAACTTAATTCCAGAAGACTAAGGTTTTTAAAGGGAATGGAGCCTAATAGCGTTGCTATTATATTCTCTGGCGAACCAAAGATAATGTCGCTAGATGAGGATTATAAATTCGAGGTTAATAGGAACTTCTATTACCTGACTGGTATAGAACAAGAAAATTCCATCCTTTTACTCGTCAAGACTGAAGGAGAAGAAAAAGCCATATTATTTATTTCTAGTTATGATGAAAACAAAGAGAAATGGTATGGAAAGAAATTAACAATAGAAGAAGCCAAAGAGATTTCTTCTATCAATAATGTCCTGATCAGCCCTTCATTCCAACCAAGATTAGAATCATTAATAAAGGATGAGAATTATCCAATAAAGAATATATATTTTGATTCTGATCCTGAATTAAAGATTGGACCTTCCTTATTCGTAGATGGATTTATAAAGACATTATCCTTATCTTATCCAAGTCTAGCCTTTAAGGAATTTAATCCAATAATTACTAGACTTAGGATGGTTAAATCCAAATATGAAGTATGCGAATTCGTCAAGGCGATTGAGACCACCCGTCAAGGGATAAAGCTTGTCATGGCAGAGACTAGAGGTGGGGCGAAAGAATATGAATTAGTATCCAGCTTCTTAAAAGCCATCAATGACGATAATGGATATCAAGGTGAATCGTTTAATACAATTATGGCAAGTGGAATCAATGCGACTACCCTCCATTATCCAAACCCACAGGGAATATGTAAGACTGGTGAATTATTATTAATGGATCTAGGTGCTAGACATAATTATTACTGCGCCGATATTTCTAGGACTATCCCAGTAGGTGGCAAATTCAATGAATACCAAAAAATGGTATATGAAATTGTCTTAGGTGCGAATAAGGCAGTTGCTAAATTTGCAAAGCCCGGCATTACATTAAAAGAATTAAATGAACTAGCAAAAGAATATCTAGCATCTGAATGCCTTGAAAAAGGAATAATCAGCAATAAAGAAGATATATCTAAATATTATTTCCATTCCGTTTCCCATCATATTGGATTAGATACCCATGATCTAAGCGATAGGGATTTACCTCTAGAAGAAGGTAATATAATCTCAGATGAACCTGGGCTATATATAAAAGAAAAAGGAATAGGAATAAGAATCGAAGATGATTTATTAATCACTTCGACTGGAGCGGAAGTATTATCTTCCTCCATCTTAAAAGAAATTGATGAAATTGAATCATTTTATAAATTAGGTAAACAATAATGGACGAGACGATTATATTAAATTCTAATGACAATAATCAAAAACCAACATTTAAAGAAAAATTATTAAAAGCTCTTAAATACATAAAAAATAACATCATGGTTACATCCAATGGGATGGCCATTGGTTTATTTGGCACTCTTATTATTGGGACTATATTCGATTTATTCGCGAAGATTCCAATGATGGAAGCTATATCTAGCTGGACCGCCCCGTTAAAAGGAATATTGATGGGGGCTGGCATTGGGGTAGGTGTCGCCTTAGCTAAAAAAAGAACTGGCGTTGCTGTTATAGCTATTTTATCAGCCGGTGCGATAGGCAATTATGCCTTCTCTTTCTCTACAGGAGAAGTAACTTTAATAAAAGACCCATTATCTTGTTATGTATCTACTTTATTAGCCTTATTAGTCATAAAGCTAGTAATGAGAAAAAAGACTCCAGTGGATTTGATACTTATTCCTTTATTAGGAGTAGGTACTGCCATGTTATATTCTTTCCTATTAGCAACCCCAATCCATTATATAACTATAGGAATAGGGGAGTTAATCAGGTTATGCTTCTCTAATATAGTCATATCCTTCTTTATGTGTATATTGGTATCAATGTTAGTAGGTATGGCCTTAACTGCCCCGATATCTTCAGTTGCCATTTGTGTCGCGATTAATATAGGTGGCATATCTCCTTTAGCCTCGGCAGCAGCCTTAATTGGCTGTTGCACACAGATGGTTGGATTTGCTATCCAATCCAAAAAAGACAATTCCATCTGGACTTGTTTGGCTATCGGATTAGGTACAAGCATGCTTCAATTCAAGAATATCGTAAGGAAACCATTAATATGGCTACCAACGATTATAGTCTCTGCTATATTGGGTCCTTTTGCCATGTTATTCCCAATCAATGATATCCCTATTGAATTTGGATCTAGTCTATCCGTTGGGGCTGGTATGGGTACTTCTGGATTAGTTGGACCTTTGAATTTCCTTTCTTCGACTTCTTATTCCTGGGTAATGGCTTTATATATTATAGGTATATGTATATTGGCCCCAATCGTATTAGTGTTCCTAGTTGACCTAGCCTTTAGGAAATTAAATATCATTAAAGATGGCGATTTCTCTCTTGCTACTGATTTATAATCCCTTACAAAACATTATTCTTGTCTAAAAATAATAGAATTTATCCCAATTTTGATTTGGTTTATTTTATAATGTTGTCGTTATGAAAAAATACATCTTGGCAATAGACCAAGGCACGACCTCGACACGTGCCATTTTAATTAATAAAAAAGGCGAGGCAGTTTTTAAAGCCCAGAGGGCTATCGATTGCATTTATCCTAAACCTGGCTGGGTAGAAGAAAACCCAGATAAGATTTGGATTAGTGTTATCGATGTTATCAATGAACTCTTAGTAGTGGCTTCTTCTTCGATGGATGAAGTTGATTCAATCGGTATTACTAACCAAAGAGAAACAACCGTTGTCTTTGAAAAAGAAACAGGCAAGGCAGTTTTTAATGCGATTGTCTGGCAATCAAAGCAAACACAGGAATTATGCGAAGATAGAAATGATAAATTCGATTTCATCCAGCAAAGGACTGGATTGAGGATGAATCCATATTTCTCTGCGTCTAAGATTAGATATATTCTTGACCATATTCCTAATGGACAAGAAAGGGCAGAGAAAGGCGAATTATTATTCGGGACCATCGATACATGGCTAATGTATAAGATGAGCAACGGCAAGATATTTGCTACCGATCCAACAAATGCAAGTAGAACGATGCTATATGACATATTTACCAATTCTTTTAGTAAGGAATTATGTGATATATGGAATATCCCAATGTGCATGCTTCCGGAAGTCAAAGATAACAATGCTGATTTTGGTGAAGCTAGTTTCTTCTCTGGCAATGTCCATATACATGGGGTATGTGGCGACCAACAAAGTGCCTTATTTGGGCAATGCTGCTTCCATAAAGGGGATAGCAAGAATACTTATGGGACCGGTTGCTTCATGTTAATGAATATTGGTGATAAGCCAATCATATCCAAGCAAGGATTATTAACTACAGTTGCCTGGTCGCTTGATTCTAAAGTTACCTATGCCCTTGAAGGATCTGTATTTATTGGAGGGGCAATTGTACAGTGGCTTAGAGATGAAACCAGGTGGTTTGAAGATTCTTGTGATTCTGAGATGTATGCGAAAAAGCGTCCAGATACAAATGGGGTATATTTCGTACCTGCTTTTGTAGGATTAGGAACCCCATGGTGGAATGATGATGCTAGGGGCGCCATATTCGGATTAACTCGTGGGGCGGATAGACATAATATTACCCGTGCTGGATTATATTCGATTGCTTACCAATCTAAAGATGTGATCGAGACGATGAAAAAAGAAGCTGGACTTAACTTATCTATATTAAAAGTAGATGGAGGGGCTTCTGCGAATGATTTATTGATGCAGTTTCAGGCGGATATTTTAGGATGTGAAGTTATTCTCCCCTCTTGTCTAGAGACGACTGCTTTAGGGGCGGGATATTTCGCGGGATTAGGATCAGGATTCTGGAAGGATCTAGACGAAATTCATTCTAATCACTGCGTGAAGAAATCTTTTTCCCCGAAGATGAAGCAAGAAGAAATCGATAGGCTTTATGGTGGCTGGTTAGCAGCAGTTAAGGCTACAATGGCTTTTGCTGAAATAGAGAAGAAACAAAAAGAAGAAAGAAAATAAAGTTATTACCTAAAGGACTCGAGCTTGGGTCCTTTTTTAAGCAAGATTATGAAAAACTGAAGTCCAACTTCGGAAAATCTGAAGTCCAACTTCGGAATTCTCCAAGATTAGAGATAAATAGAAATTATTGAAGATGTTATTCTCCCTAAAAATTTATTATTCATTTTGCCTAGTTTCTTATTAAGACTATAATTTAATAACCATGAGGAGACTAACTATTGAAAATCAAGAAAAAAAGTAAAAATTAAATTATGTATGCT
>DAVZIW010000027.1:0-14405 GCA_052273085.1 Candidatus Alloenteromonas sp. | reverse complement strand
GACACTGCAGAATCCGTTTTTCTTTTAATTAATAATTAATCTAATCTTCTTTGCATACATTTAATCATTCAAGGCATTCTTGAAATATTCTTCCTCAAATTGTGACGGTGTTTTATTCCCTATAGTTCTATGGGGACGATAGTTGTTGTAATAATCCATATATTCATTAACATCTATTTTTAACCGGGCGACTGTATCATATGACTTTAGTTTTATTAATTCTTTTTTAAATGTCGCGAAGAATGATTCGATTACTGCATTATCATATGGATTTCCTGTATTCGAACAGGATTGTTTGACACCATACAGTTTCAATAATTTCTTCATTTTCTTTGATGTATAGCTTGAGCCTCTATCGCTATGAAACATCAGTTCGCCTGGTTCGCCCCTGTCAAAATTAGCTTTGCTGAAAGTTCTAGTTGTCAATGAATCGGTGTTGGCGGTGGATACCATATAACCAACTATCTTTCTCGAGAACAAATCCATGATTGCACACAAGTGGCATGTGATTTTATCAATTTTAATAAAAGTGATGTCGCTGACACAAACCTTATTTGGTTTATCCTGAATGAAGCGTTGCCTAAGCGCATTATGTAGATATAAACCCTTATTCTTTTTAGGGTATGTTAATTTTGTTCTAACTAAATTTATTTTTAAACTATTAGCCTTCATGATTTTTTAAATCTTTCGCTGCGAGATATTATGTCCCATATCATGCAACTTAATTTTTATTTTTTCTGGGCCAAATCTTCCTTTGCTTTTTTCAAAGATTTCAATGATCAGAGGCGTGATTTCTAATGTTTCTTTTTCAAACCAAGTTAAATTGTCTTTGTTTTTCAAGTAGCGATAAAATTTTGCTTTACCTAAACCGATGATGCTGCATACGCGTTCCGTGCAATACCCATCTTTATAAAGGCCAAAGGCAATATTTAAAAGCTTATAATCTTGCATTGCCAATGATTTTTTAGTCTTTCAAAAATATCTAATGTGGTATTTAGTTTGCTGATAGTATCTTTAAGAATGGCAATTTCTGATTTCGTGTAATTTTTATTGTGGTTATCGGTTCTTGTTATATTTGAATAAACCCATTCGTTGATGGTGCCTCTCGGGATTATATATTTATCCACAATTTCTTTAATCGGCATCCCACTTTCGTAGTCAAGAATAACGCGTTGCTTAATCGCTTTGCCATATTTGCTAGCCATAAATATTCCTTCTTTGCTAACTAATAAATTTTGTAATTCTCAAAGTGCTTCCTGGAAATTTAGAAAAGATGCAAAAAGTATTATTTGTTTATGAATATACCGAAATAGCAAGTTGATGAATAGCATCTATAAGGAAAGGTTTGTTGTTTTAAAAACAGACAAAATCGAGGAATAAAGTGTAGAATAAGTGTAGAATAAGTGGAGGAATCCATCATGCCTAACTTTTTGATATTTTTAAAAACGCATCAATTAATAACTTATGGGTGCAATGCAATGTTACTATTTTCATTACCTTTATTTAAATCGGAGCAAGAACGTTCGGCAATAAAATTCAAGTGATCGCCACAACGTTCTAGATTACCAACCAGGTTAATGAATACATTAGAGCTTTGAGGTTTGCACTCGCCTCTTTCTAATCTTTTTAAATGGGCATTGACCATATCGGTTCTTTGCTTATCAATTGCATCTTCAATAGACCTTGCTTTGTTTAATCTTTCTAGGTCAGGATGGTCTAAAACTAAGGTAGTCTGCGCGAACATGGCATTGATGTTCTTTTGCATTTCTTGCAGGTCGTTCATAACGGCAGGGGAGAAGACTAGATTTTCTTCTACTTCATGACGGGTATAGGAAATGATATTGTCTGCAACTTCAGTTAACCTAACAATATCTGCTATATCTAGTTGCATCCTTGATATCCTTTTTTGGGACTCAGGGCTTACTCCCTTACCAGCAATTTCAACAATGAACGTACCTAATTCTTTTGACATTTTAAGTACACGGGTCTCTTCTTTATTGATTTTTTCTTCAATTGGCTTCTTACCCATAAAGGCTTGTAAAGAAGTGTTTAAATCATCTAAAGCAGCCTTGGCCATGATGTGATAATAAGAGATAGCTTGGGTAAGGGCTAATTCAGGAGTAGTAAGAAAGCGAGGATCGAGTAAGTCGGATTCTGTTTTCTTTCCCTTTTCAGGAATTATCTTAGTTGCTAAGAATACTAGCCCCTTAGTAAATGGAAGGAACAAGATGGTACATATTAAGTTAAAGAAGGTATGGAACATTGCAATTTGAGTAGCAGGGTTATTTGGGAACCAGCGTTCAAATGTAAGCTTCATCGCATCTTTCCAACATATTAAGATGATAAAGAAAATCAAACTACCAAATACATTAAACAAAAGATGGATTATTGAAGCTCTTTTGCCATTAGTAGTAGAACCTATCGCAGATAATAAAGCGGTGGAACATGAACCAATATTTGATCCTAATATTAAATATAGGACCCCGTTCCCTTCTCCTCCTATAACTGCTCCTGCCATAGCCATGGCTAAAACTATAGAAGTAACCGCACTAGAAGATTGGGCTAAAGCAGTTAAGACAATACCGATTAAAAGCAATAAGAATGGATTTGATAAAGATGTTAATGCGTTCTTTAGATTCTGGTCATTTAAGAATATTGACTGCATGTTGCTGGTCATTGTTTCTAGCCCAAGGAACAATAGGCCTAGACCAGTAACCATATCACCAGCTAACGCAACTTTAGGGAATTTCTTTCCTAGGAATAAGCGTAATAAAACACCCGCTAGGGTTAACGAAATTATTATTTCAGTCAAAGGGAATGAAGATGAAGTAAGACCGCCTAATGCGACAATTTGGGCAGTGATGGTAGTGCCGATATTTGCACCCATTATATATGTAGCAGCCTGGACTAAACTCATTACCCCGGCATTTACAAAACCTACAACCATGATTGTAGTGGCCCCGCTAGATTGCATGATCATGGTAGCTAAAGTTCCTATTCCAACACCTGCAAATTTAGATTTAGCGGTTTTGGCAAATAATTTCTTTAATCCGCCTGTAGCAAGTTTTTCTGTTGAACATTGAAGCATGTTCATCCCAACGAATAAAGCACCGAGCCCACCAATCATTAATAAAATAGGTATATAGATTGGGACAGCTTCGGAGTCGACTAGTAGTCTTATCACGTTTTCCATGTGTTTTTCCTTTACCGATTAATACATAATAGGCAAAACAAAGGTGTTTAGTCCACCTAGTTTTAAGTAAACTGTAAAGAAAGCGCTAACAAAATGTAAGTAATGAGACTATAAATGTAAGTCTATCAATTGGTTTTAAGGAACCTAATCATTGCCTTATAAATAATTTTTGTTTATAAAGAATGTTAGAAAAATACAATATCTATCTTCAAAACGTTAAGCAAAGGAATGAAATTGATTTTAACGAAAACGGGACAATAGTTAGAAGTCTATCAACTGCAAGTTTTGGTGCTGGTAGTGCCGGAGTTACTGAAATGAATACAGTCGAAGTTAAATTGAACCAACCATTCATTTACATCATAAAAGACATCAACGGGTCGCCTACATTTAATAAGAATAATGAAGTAATTGTTATTACTATATTGGGCTTAGCAGCAGCGTTAGCAGTCGCGACTGGAATAGTCTTATTAAAACGTAAAAAGGAACATTAATAAGGTTTCTAAATTAAGAAAATATGTGACTCATGTATTAAAAAAGGCCGCATTTTTTACTTTGCGACCTATAGAATTAATTAGATTTTCTTGCAATTGATAACATCTAGTAAGTAGCAGGTGGTGAATATTACAAATAACAATGTAAATGACCAATACTTGAATACGAATATAGAGATAATCATGAATAGATAAGAGAAGCAGAATAACAAGTTATTTCTATACATGTTGAAGTGGAGGACGAAGTATAAGGCTAATAAGATATGGATACATATAGTTATTAAATAAGATGGGGTATATATCCCTAATAATATATCAACGGTTAATGTCACTAGGAATATTGGAAGATTAATTAGTAATGTTACTAGGAATGGAGATTTATGGTCTTTATAGGCGTCATTTACTATTCCTACATAACTAAGTTTTTTATTTGGGATGAAGCTAATTAGAATGTTTAATAATGAATGCATGTAATAGCTCATTTTCTTTACCCCCTTTTATGGCTAACTAGGTTTTCTTTTATTGGACGAGGTGAAGTTTCTTCTTGCTGAGCAGCAGTGTTCTCTTCGTTTTTATTTTTATTAGGTTTAATTTGTTCAATTTGTTTAACGCTGACTTTTGAATAGACAGCTCCATTATCAATAATTAAGTTAGAATCAATGACTGGGTTTTGGTCTTTGCTGATAGCGCCACTTTTGAATAAGGCTAATTTAGCTAGGCCTGGACCTGCCATTTCATATAGAACTGAAGAACATAAGATGATTGAAAGGAAAGTAGAACCAACTCCATCAGGAAGCATTCTTTCACCCATAAAGGCTAATCCAATAGCAACTCCAGCCTGTGGGATTAACGCTAATCCTAAATAGTTCTTAACTTGTGGAGATTTCTTAGTAACCAAGCAGCCGAGATATGCTCCGCCATATTTGCCAACAATTCTAACTAGAAAATAGACAACCCCAACAAGTCCAACAGTAGCAAATGAACTTAAATCCATATTCATTCCACTCATTACGAAGAATAAAAGCATTACAGGAGGAGTGAAGTGATCAATATATTTAAATAACTTTTCGTCTTTTGTGAAGTTGATATAAGTCGCACCAAATACCATGCAAGATAGCAATGGGGAAATATTTAATACAATGCAGGCCCCGGAAATCATACATATTAAGGCAACAGCAATGATAAGCTGGCTATTGGAACTCCTTTTCCTTACTAAGAAGCCAAGTAAGAAACCAGAGATTAATCCAACAAATATAAATCCAATATTATATAGGATAGGTAACATGATGCTTAATACATCAATGCCTTCTCCATTAGTTCCTGTTACTATAGCAGTAACAATGCTAAAGACTAATAAACAGACAACATCATCTAGAGCGACAACTTGTAATAAAGTATCAACGAATTCACCTTTGGCCTTATATTGGTTGATGGTCATCATTGTTGAAGCTGGGGCAGTTGCCGTTGCAATCGCACCTAGTAAAAGAGCAAAGGACCAGCCTAGATTTGGGAAACAAATTCCAATCACCAAAGAAACTAATAATCCTGCTAATAAAGCTTCAAATATAGTAATGATAATTGTTTTGATTCCAGCACTTTTTAAAACGTTCTTCTTAAAGAATTTGCCAACCCCGAAAGCAATAAAACCTAAAGCAAGGTCGCTAAGGAATTTCATTCCATCGCTTACTTGGGATGGAATCATATTTAAGACATATGGTCCAATTAAAACGCCTGCAATAATATAGCCAGTAACATTTGGAAGTTTTAATAACTTGGTTAATCTAGATAAAGCAAAACCAGCTAAAAACATTATCCCAAGTGCTATTAAAACGGTAGCAACCCCAAGTCCGTCATAAATTTTATAAACTTCTAGTAACATATTTCCCCTCCGATAAAGTTCCTACTTGATTTCAGTCTCAAGCATGCTAATATCTTAGCCATAAAGGTCATAAGTAAAACTAATAAAAACTTATAAGACCATAAGCAAAACTTATATGAGGCATTTTTATGGAAGACACAAAATTAATATCTCTTTTAGCAGTAAATGAATTGAAAAATTACACATTGGCAGCAAAAAAACTTAATTTGACCCAGCCTGCCATAAGCCAACATATAAGACAATTAGAAACTGAGCTAAATATTAAAATATTTAATAGAATTGGTGCGGAATTAAAAATAACCCCTGAAGGCGAAGTTTTGGTTAAATATGCTAGACGTATCGTATCAATGTATGTCGATCTAGAATCACGTCTAAAGGATTTAAAAAGGCATTCCAAAACCCTTACTATTGGCATTACCCATACGGCAGAAAGCAATATTGTAGCCGAAGTATTGGCCTCTTATAGCCTTTCTAACAAGGGTACAAAGATAAGAATAATTTCTGACACTATAAAAAATCTTTATGACAAATTATCAACTTATGAGATTGACTTTGCTTTCGTGGAAGGAAAAGTTACTGAAAAGAAGTATTCTAGCATTCTTCTAGATACCGACCATCTGGTGGCTGTAATGAATTTAAATAACCCATTGGCTAAGAATAAAATCATAGATATTAATGATTTAAAGAAAGAAAAGATGATTCTTAGATCGAAACAAAGCGGTACAAGAAGTTTATTTGTAACTCAGCTTGCCAATATGAATATGAGCATTGATGAATTCAATGTCATTATGGAAATTGATAACATTGCTACGATTAAGGATTTAATTAGAAAAGGTGTTGGGGTATCCGTACTCCCTAGAAGTGTCTGCTTCAGCGAATTAAAAGACCATTCTTTAGCCATATTACCTATTGAAAACGTGGATATGATTAGAGAAATGAATGTTGTCTTTGTAAAGGATTTTGTATCTATGGATATACTTGATGACATTATATCTATATATAGAGAAATGAGTATTTAGCCTTTATTAGTTATTTTTGGTAATGAAATATATAATTAGATAGTCGTTTTAAACACGTCTAACTGAATAGAGGCCTAGAAATGAGCAAGGGATATATAGTTGTAAATAGCTTCGTTAATAATGAGAAATTCTCTAACCTATATAATATATTGGTTAAGTCTTTTTCTAAGTTTCATATAGATTTAGAAATAAAGACTGCTATAGAACTAGGGACTGAAGTTGACTTACAGTTAAAGGAAAAACCAGATTTTATCTTATTCTGGGACAAAGATATTTATTTAGCTCAAAGATTAGAAAATCTAGGTATTAAATTATTTAATTCCTCTAGG
Organism: Candidatus Alloenteromonas sp.; assembly: GCA_052273085.1. Taxonomy (GTDB): domain Bacteria; phylum Bacillota_I; class Bacilli_A; order RFN20; family CAG-826; genus Alloenteromonas. Next base: position 7,494 of record DAVZIW010000027.1, on the reverse strand, counting down.
GCTATTGAATTATGCGATAACAAGATATTGATGTATCAGGAATTAGCAAAACATAACATTAGGATTCCTAAAACATTCATTGCTCCAAAAACTTTTGAAGGACTTGGCTATACAAACTTATCTTTTATAGATGATATAGCTAGCCAAATAGGCTACCCATTAGTTATAAAAGAAGCTTATGGGAGTTATGGAGAGCAAGTTTATCTAGCTAATAATAAAGAAGAAGCATCTTCTATTATTAATAAAATAGGATATAAGGATTTTCTTGTTCAGGAATTTGTCAAATCTTCTTCTGGCAAAGATATACGTGTCAATGTGGTTAGCGATCGACAAATTGTTTCTATATTAAGGGAAAATAAAACCGATTTCCGTTCAAATATTTCGCTCGGTGGGACTGGTTCTGGATTTGAACCAGAGCAAGAATATATGGATTTAGCCATTAAAGCTAGTAAAGCATTAGGCTTAGATTTCTCGGGGGTAGATGTCATGTTTGGAGAAAATAACGAGCCTATAATATGCGAAGTAAATTCCAATCCTCAATTTGTCTCTACTTTGAAAGTTACGAATACTAATTTGGCAGACTTCATTGCATTTTATATTGCTGAGTATTTAAGAAGATGAAAGGTCTATTAATTTATAACCATTTAGATATAACAAAGAATGAATGGTTTATCTCTTCAATAATCTCTTCTTTTAAAGAAAAAGGCATAGATCTTAAATTAATTGAAGAAATAACTTTAGACGATAAATCCTTAAATTGCGTAGATTTTGCAATATATAGAGGCAGGGATTATAAGATTTCTAAATCTATTGAAGATAAAGGATTATTAGTTATTAATAATTCAAAAACGAATAAGATTGCTAATGATAAATATTTATTTCATCAATATCTAAGCAGTCATTCATTTCCGTACATGAAGACTTATTCTTCTATAGATGAAGTTAACTTTTTTCCATTTATTGCTAAACCTAGAGATGGACATGGCGGGAATGGGGTCTATTTATTTTCATCTAAAGAAGAATATTTAGATAAGGTAGATATAAAAGATAGGCCAAAGTATATCTTCCAAAAACCATCTTCGGATTTAGGAATTGATTTAAGAGTCTATATTCTAAATAAGAAAATTTATGGTTCAGTTCTTAGAAAAGCCAAAGAAGGGGAATTTAGGAGCAATTTCTCTCTTGGAGGAAATGTAACATATTTTGAACATCCTATTGAAGTAAGGGAAATGGCTTTAAATATTGCGAATGAATTCGATTCGTTTTTTGTGGGAATTGATTTTATTGTAGATAAGGGCAACTGGATAGTTAATGAAATGGAAGATCCAGTTGGGACAAGAATGCTATACCAAACATCATCTAAAAATGTAGTTTCAGACTATGTGAATGAAATGATTTTGAAATATGGCTTAAAATAGCAAGTAATCAAATAATATAAAATTTTGTCAATTAAAAATTATTGCTACAAAAAGTATTGTTAATTGTATTGTTCTTTCGTTGACAATATTTAAACAACATAAAATAGAATTGCTATCCCTATAGTTGTTTTAAAGACCTATAATTTGGTGGTTAGTTAGGATTTAAAAATGAAAATACACTTATTACCGTTAATCTTGTCTTCTTTCTTTATTTGTTCTTGTAATGAAGTAACAACATCTCCTTTTGGTGATTCTAAAGATTCTTCTACCGAATTAAGTAGCAAGATAGCTACTCCCGAATCTAGTGCTGAATCTACTGAAACAAAAGAAGATTCAATTTCTTCAAATACATCAAGTGTCTCCTCAAGTGCAAGTGAGCAAATTGCCTCTTGGAGAGAAGAATCGATTAATTCGATGAAGAAATATCTAAAAGGATTTGATTTGCTCCCTTTTCCAAATGAATTTAGTTCAAATTACGTTGATGCTAGCGGGGCAGATCAAGATGGGGATTCTTTCTATGTCTATGATTTTCTTAAAGAAGATATTTCCTCAAGCTACGAAAAACAATTGATAGAAGCAGGCTTTCAAGAAGACTATATAGACGATGAATTCAAAGGAATCGCCTATTGGATTTTAAACCCTGGCACTAATGACATTATCTATGTGCAAGGTGAACTAGTTTATCCAAATACGGCTTATTCTAGGTATGATATCTTCGCTTGGTATGAACTCGGAGCTCCTAAAAAGGAAACTTTCCCATATGAAGAAATCAATTCTTTCTTTGGGGTTAGCAATATAAATGAAGAAAATTTACCACCATTCCAACTCTCAAGTGGAGAAAAATATGACTATTATTCGTCTAGCACTTTCTATTATGTAGGAGGAAATTTCTCTAGCGATATAGCCGATTCTTACTTTGCTTCTAGTTATGAATCTTCCTTAACTAAAGTAGGTTATGAAGCTAAAAATGGAATAGCCATTAATTCTTCTATCGGATTAATGGTCGAATATATGGCTACCCAAGGGTATTTCCTTCTCCAATTATCAAAACTAGCATTATCAAATTAAATATAATTTGCTAATGGAGTATATTATTTGAGGTAGTTTACCCTTTTTAGGAAACTATATATGTTTTAGAATTAGAAAATATGAGCAAAGTTTACATCCAGTTATTAAAAGAAATAGGACACCTTCAAGAAAAAGAAATCAAGAAAGCCTCTATTAATAAAAATGGTTCTTATGTAGTTACTGATAAAGGTGACTCTTATTACCTAAATAAAGAGAGTGGTTCTTTTACTACCCTTGAAGAAGGTCATACAAGCATCAAAGAACTTGATGAATATTTTTCTTCACCTCTAGGAAAGAAACTTCCTATTAGGCAAGGGATAGATGAAGATAGGAAAAACTTGAAATATAGTTTGACCTTAAAGCAATTAAAAGACCTTATTGAAACTAGTTATACAAATGGCGATTTAGAGAAAATCGACTGGAAAGAATTTGTTTTTGCTGCAATAAATATAGACCCATATCTATATAAAATCGAAAATAACAATGGCGAAGATCCTAATGATTTATTTTTTGGTAAAGAGTCCCATATTGTCTATATTTTTCTAGATGATTTATTCTTTTTGGATGTAAATAATATCTATTCCATCCATGAATTCATGGTTGAATTAAATAATGCCTATTCATCATTAAATAAGAAGCCGAGCGAAAGACAATTCTCTTTGTCCATGTTAAATGCAATGTCATCTTCTAGGCGCGTTAAGGATTTGTTCCAAAACCCTTCTAATGAAGATAATTATTTCTTGATCAAGAAGATTTTAGAAACCATGAGCGAGAAATATTTCAATATCGACGCCCTTGATGAAACTGCTAATAATCATTATCTAGGTAATGCTTTTGAAGCCCCTGATTTAGATTCGGCAGAAAAAGAATTGGATATTCTTTTAAATAATGGAGAACCTTCGGCAGCTAAATTGCTTGGCTATCTTTCCTTAAATAAAAATGATGGACAAGGTGATTTAGAAAATGCATTGCTATTTTTCCTAATTAGCGGTTGCTTTAATTGCAAAGAATCTAAGATGAAAGTAGGGGATATACTTTCTAATAGCGAATCCGCTTATTATTCTCCTGCCTTAGCTTCTAAACTCTATAAAACCCTTTATCCAGATGCATATTGTTCCTTCCTGGATGGGAATGATTATGACTCCTTATATCCTGAATTAGCCTATAGGGCTGCGAATACTTATCTAGATGAAAAATATGGAGAGATAAATAAAGAAGCCGCATTATGCTTCCTTTTATTCGCTTCTTTTGCAATTAAAAGAAGAATAACTAACTGCGGTACCCTCTTTATAGATGAGCCTCTTGCTAATGAAATCGGAGATAAATTAGACACATATGCAGAGGAAGAAATAAAACCTACCTACAAAATAAAGAATATCCAGGAATGCTTTTATTCATTTGGACAAATAAAGTTCAAATATAAATTCTCGATAATATCTTCAGTCGAATATGAAGATGATGGATTTATTAAGATGACTATAATGACTTTTAATGAAGATAATTTTACTTCATATGAAGATGGGACTATTTTCTATTGCCTTCCTAGAATCAAAAGAGCTGTGCTAGATACTAAGTTTGTATTTAGATTCAAAGCCGATTCTTCTTTTGATTTGAAATACCATAACAAGGTAGTCAATTCAGTCGAATTATCCCCAACAAATAACGAGGATGAATTCGTTTTATGGATAAATGTTGGCTGTTCAAAACAAAGGAAAGCCTATTTGGTTAAAGGTGCTGAAATAGTAGTTCCTGATTATATATTGAATGAAAAGAAAGTTAGGATAGCATCAGTTAATTCGAATATACCTAATGCATCTAATATAACTGATTTCATTTGCCTTGATGAGAATATTAAGCCTAATGATATGGTTTATTTGAATTCTAAAAGCAAGACTCCAGTTAAGGTAATATCCATTAGGGAAGTCTATCCTTCTAGCTTACCTTTGCCTGTAGGAACCTATGGCAAGATTTTTAAGAAAAAAGACTGATTTTTGCTGAATTTAATTCATTTTTTTGCTTCTAGGTATAGAATAACTTCCTATGAAAAAGCAAAAGAAGACATTACAACAAAAAATCAATTATAGAAAATACCATCAACCGAATAGGTTTATTTATTGTGTACTTAAAAAGCTAGTAATCGATAAGATTCTAGCCCCTAAATATAACATCCATTATGAAATAATCGATGATATCAATAAAGAAAAAGGACCTTGTTTCCTTATCTTTAACCATCAATCTAGAATTGATTATGTCTGGAATGTACAGGCAACTTATCCTAGAAGACTAAATTTTGTTACTGGATATAATGAATTCTTTAGGTCACATTTGCAGTTTATCCTTAAATTAGCAAACGCTATACCAAAGAAGAACTTTACTATTGATATGCCTGCAATGAGGGCTATCGATAGCATTATTAAGCGAAATGGGGTAGTTTGCTTTTCTCCTGAAGGAATGTCTTCGATTTCAGGCCATAACCAGCCAGTCGTCTATGGGACTGGTAAATTCCTTAAGCATTATGGAATACCAGTATATTTGCTACATACTGAAGGGGCTTTCTTAACTAATACAAAAACTTGTCTAGATGAAAGAAAAGGAAGGATAAATGCTAAATTAAGCATCCTTTTCAGTAAGGATGATTTAAAGAATCTAAGTGCAGATGAAATCGAAGATAAAGTAAATCTAGCCCTTACCCATGATGATTATGAATGGAATAAGGTTAACCAAATCCATTACGAAACACATGGGCATATTGCTAAAGATACCCATTATATTTGTTATAAATGTCCTAGCTGCGGGGAAGAATTCTCCATGGTCGATACAGACGATACAATCTATTGCTCTAAATGCGGATGTGGGGCCAAAATAGATGATACTTATTCCTTGTCTCCATTAACTAAAGAATCAGTCTTGCCAACTACTTTATCCAATTGGTTTGACCTAGAAAGAAAAGCCGTCTATAAAGAGATAAAAGATAATCCTAATTATGAATTCAAAGAACATGTTAAATTAGGGAAACTGGACCCTTATAAAACCATAAAAGACATGAAGACTGCAAATGTCTGCGGGGAAGGGGAGATTACTATTAATCATGAAGGTCTCTTCTATAAGGGGACTAAAGATAATGAGCCATTCTCATTCAAACTCGATTATGATGAGATAAATACATTTGGTATGCCTACCGATACAAGCTATTTGGCTTTATATTATGCAGGCAATTACTACGATTTATATCCGTCTAGGCCAACTAGCATTAAAATGCTTCTATTAGTAGAAGAGATGCATAGGCTGCACGTAAATAAGTGGAAACCACTTAAAAACGAGGCCTGGATATATCAAGATTAATTATTTCTTTAATTCGTTTATAGCTTTAGAAATCTTATCAAGGTATCTAACTTCATAATTTTCTATTTGCCCTTTATCACATAAAGAAGCTAGATTTGGATCGATTGGCAAATAATCGACATTCTTGATGTCATAAGTCGCGGCAAGTTGCTCGATATTGGCTTTTCCAAATGGATAGATCTTTTCGCCGCAATGAGGGCATTCGCAATAAGACATATTGGAAACTATCCCTAATACAGGGACATCCATCATCTTTGCCATTCTTAAGGCTTTCTCAACGATTAAAGATACTAAATCCTGAGGAGAAGTAACGATAACAATTGCATCGACTGGGATATATTGGAAAACAGTAAGAGGGACATCTCCTGTTCCTGGTGGCATGTCTATATATAATTCATCGACATCCCCATAATCGACATCAGAGAAGAATTGTTGGATTAAGGAAGAGATGACTGGTCCTCTCCAAATGACAGGTTCAGCCTTATCATCGGTCAATTCATTTAATGATATTGTCTTGATGCCTGTTTTTGATAATACTGGGAAAATAGTAGTTTCAGTTCCAGTAGCCATTTCATTGATTCCAAAAATAGTTGGAATGGATGGACCGGTAACATCAGCATCCATCAAGGCTACGTTTTTATTTTCCCTTCTAGCGTTGACTGCAAGTAAAGAAGTGGTAAGAGATTTACCTACCCCGCCTTTACCAGATACAACTGCAATAATTTTTTTGATGCTAGAGCCTTCATGTGGCTTTAGCTTTTCAATTTTTCTTTCTTCGCATTCTTTTGAACAAGATGAACAGTTTCCGTCGCAATTACTCATTTCTTTTTGCCTTCTAATACTATGTTTTTTAGATGGAAAATTAATTTCCTTCTAGTGATAATCCCCTCGAATTCGCCCTTTTTATTAACAATAGGGACGAAATTCTGATTGGCAATAAGATCGACCAAATCGGCAACCTCACATTCGATTGGGGCACATATTATTAGTCGTTCAGTTTCAATAGAAGTAAGAGGCGACTTAAGTGCTTCTTCAAGTGAATTTGATTCCATGATGGTCTTTAGGATATCTAGAGTAGATAAAGAATAAAGATATCTACCTGATTCCCTTTCTAGAACTGGAATCATGGTGAAGTGTGATTCGCTTAGCTTTTTGTAGCATTCTTGCAAATCCATGTCGTTATAAAGACAAGTTACTTTGTCTTTGCTAGTCATTAATTCTTTTGCTTTCATGTCTTTATTATAACCAATTTAGAGATAATAAGTAGGGGGGGTTGACAAAGGTAGTAAACTATTTTTGTATGTTAGAAGTATTTTTAGATGCATTAATTGATTCGGCTAAGATATTAGCCTTTGTGTTTATCTTCCATTTTGTTTTTTCTTTTGTTGAAGATAAAGTCGTTAAAATATTAGAAGGAAAGAGAAGATTAGGCCCAGTAGTAGGAAGTGTATTTGGACTTATCCCAGAATGCGGGACTTCTATTGTTGCCTCTTCTTTATTTGGGCATGGTCATATAAGTATCGGCACATTAGTCGCTGTATTCTTATCTTGTTCAGATGAAGCCTTGCCAATACTCTTTTCTTCATTTTCATCTACATGGTATATGTCTTTTGCCTTAATCGGATTAAAAGTAGGTATCGCTATCATAATCGGATTAACAACGGAC
>DAVZIW010000026.1:0-14793 GCA_052273085.1 Candidatus Alloenteromonas sp. | reverse complement strand
TTAATCCTGCTAAACCAGCAACGCCACTAGAAACAAAGAATGCAATAGATGTTTCTAACTGACCGCCAGCAAGTACGATAGCGCCACTTAAAATCAAAAAGCAGGCAATTGCTACTAGTGAGACGAAGAATAGGTGAATTTTTTTCATAGATTGTTCTTTCTAAATGTCAATATAGAATATCGGCTTAAATCTAACTAAAAACATGCTAGCACAATCTTTTTTTACACAATACGTAATGCGTGGAATTTACATATTGTTTACAGTTTTTTACAAACAAGCCCTAAATAAAAAACGACTTAGGATTATCTAAGCCGTAATTTATCTTATTCAATGAATAAAGCGTCTAAATCAGCGATGAATTCATCTAGCTTGGTAAGATCTTTTATCTTAGCCCCGCTAGCCTGGGCATGTCCGCCGCCTTCATATTTATTGGCAATTCCTGAAATATCCTTTTCTTTAGACCTAATCGATATCCTCCAGCAATAATCTTTTGGATTTGGGTCTTCAGTAATCGAACACCAAGCGTTGATCCCTGCAATATTAGAGAACATGTTGACGTTTTCTTTTCCTTGTTCAGGAGTGATCTTAAGATCATTTTGGACTTCACTAGGGAGTAAATAATAGGCAACTCCATGAGGGGATACCTTGAAATTTGAAAGAACATAGGCTTGCGATCTAAGCGAATCTATATTCTTTTCATACATCTCTAGATATATTGAATGTATATCAATTCCCTTCTTGATAAGTTCCTCTGCGACTGCAAAAGTATGGGTAGAAGTGGAAGAATACATAAATCTTCCTGAATCGCCAACTATACCGATATAGAAGTATCTTGCAGCTTCTTTGCTCATCACCTTGTTTTTCCAGTTTAGACAAACATCGGCAGCAAGTTCAGAAGCGCTAGCAGAACTAGTATCTAGTAATGATGCCCTAGCAATTTCTTTCTTGCATGGGTGGTGGTCAATCTTGATTTTGTATTTAGCGCTTTTATATCTAGGGTCAGCAATACGTTCATGATCGCCAACATCGCAGATAATGGCTAAGAAATTCCCTCCCTTGAACCATTCGTTATTTAGCTTTTCGGTTTCAGGGAATAATCTTGGGGTAAATGTTACATGGTCATCCCCAACAAAATGGATTTCCTTATTTGGGAAATTATCCTTGATGAATGTATATAATCCCATCTGGGTTCCCATTGCATCAAAGTCAGGCTTTATATGACGGAAAATAACGATTCTATCGTATCTTTCTATCGCCCTATATATTGAGTTATATATTTTCTTGTGTGCTTTGTAATATTCTTTTATTTCGGGGTTAAGGGTATTCTTCATTACTTAATCCTTTCGTAGCAATCCCTTGCAATCATGACTTCTTCATCAGTTGGGATGATTGCAACTTTAATCTTAGAGTCAGGTTTAGAAATCAATACTTCCTTGCCTCTAACTTGTTCATTTAGTTCATAATCGATATCTAGTCCAAGAGCTTCTTCGACTCTTTTTAAAATCTCTTTACGGAAATAAGGGGCATTCTCGCCAATTCCAGCAGAGAAGATTATTAAATCGGCTCCACCTAATCTAACAAAATAGGAACCAATGAAATTAGCAACTGTCCTAGAGAAGACATCTCCTGCTAATTTGGCCCTTGGATTACCTTGTTCGATTGCTTCTTCGATATCTCTAGTATCATTAGAAATGCCGCTCATTCCAAGGAAGCCGCTCTTCTTATTGAAGATATCATACATTTCATCGACATTTTTGCCGGTGCAAGTGCATAGATAATCCATGACAGAAGGATCTAAATCGCCAGTCCTAGTGCCCATCATTACGCCACCTAATGGAGTTAATCCCATAGAAGTAGCGATGCATTTGCCATCTTTAATAGCGCATAAAGAAGCCCCTGACCCGATATGGCAAGAGATGATTCTATTAGCACCAAAGTCATCTTTTCCCTTTTTGGCTAGATAAGCATGGCTAGTACCGTGGGCCCCATATCTTCTGCAGTCATATTTTTCTGCTAATTCATATGGGATTGGATATGTATAGTCTTCTGCTTCCATGGTTTGATGGAAAGCCGTATCAAATACAGCGATTTCAGGTACATTTGGTAAAGCTTTCTTAAAAGCGTGGTAGCCAACTAAGTGGGCTGGAGCATGGAGTGGGTCAAGTGGGATTAATTTGGTAATCTTGGCTTCCGAATCATCATTGAAATCGACTGAATGGGAGAAATATTTGCCACCTTGGACAACTCTATGCCCAACGCATTTAATCTCATCTAAACTAGAGATGATGTTGTACTTAGTTAGGGCTTCAAGTAATAATTCAACCCCTCTAGCATGGTCCATTATAGGTAAGACATCTTTATGTTCTTCCCCATTGAACTTAATCTTAAAAATACCATCTTCATGGCCAATTCTATCGGCAATTCCTGAACAAAGTACTTTTTCTTCTGGCATCTCGAATAGCTTGTATTTAAGCGAACTTGAACCGGCGTTGACCGAAATAACTTTAAACATTGTTTCTAAACCTCTTTTTTAATGCGACTTACTATAACATTTTCTTCTAGTTTATTTAACTGCAAAAACCCTTATTTTTGACAAAATTTTAAAAAGTAACGTTAAATATTGATAAACAATGGTTTATAATCATCCCATAGGAGATAATTATGGCATACGGTTTGCTTTATGACTATTTGATGGGCCAATGCATCAATGCTTATGAATATTTTGGTGCCCATTTTGTTACAAAAACTATAAAAAGAAAGAAAGTTAATGGGGTAATATTCCGTCTATATGCTCCAATGGCAGAAGATGTTTCCGTCATTGGAGAATGGAATGGATGGGATGTCAGGGTCAACAAGATGGATAAGGTTGATCCTTGTGGAGTATTTGAGACCTTTATCCCTGATTTAAGGGAATACCAATCATATAAATACCATTTCAAGAATGCTAAAGGAGTATATGTCGATAAGGCTGATCCTTTTGCTTTCTATAGCGAATTCCGTCCTCAGACATGTTCTAGATTATATGGAATAGAAGGTTTCCCTTGGGATGATGAAGAATACATGTCCAGAAGAAATAGGAATTTCGATGAAGCGATGTCAATATATGAAATCCATCTAGGTTCTTGGAAAGGAAAAATAGATGGACGTTATCCTTCTTATGAAGAAGTCGCGGATTATCTAATCCCATATCTTCAAGAAAACGGCTATACCCATGTTGAAATCATGCCTATTACCCAATATCCATTCGATGGTTCTTGGGGATATCAGGCGACTGGATTTTACTCAGTCGATTCTAGATATGGAAACCCAAAGCAATTGATGTCATTTGTAAATAGACTTCATAAGGCTGGATTTGGGGTCATACTTGATTTTGCCCCAGTTCATTTTGCAACTGATTCCTATGCCTTACGTGAATTTGATGGGACTTGTCTATATGAATATAGCGATCCTAACCATACAATTTCGCCTTGGGGAAGTGCCCAATTCGATTTAGGGAAAGATCCAGTACGTTCATTCTTAATGTCTGCGATGAATTATTTCCTAGAATATTTCCATTTCGATGGGCTCCGTATCGATGCCGTTTCTAATATTGTTTATTGGGATGGCGACAAATCTAAGGGAGAAAATACCGGCGCGACTGAATTTATTAGAAGACTTAACGGCAAACTCCATTATGCCCATCCTTCCATAATGACAATCGCAGAAGATTCAACTGACTTTACCAAAGTTACCCATCCAATCGAATATGGGGGACTTGGATTTGACTATAAATGGGATCTAGGCTGGATGAATGACACCCTTAAATATTATGGATTAGACCCAATATATAAGAAATATCACCATAACGACTTGAATTTCTCGATGGCATATTTCTTCTCGGAGAATTTCTTGCTTCCTTTATCTCATGATGAAGTAGTCCATGGTAAAGGTACAATAATCAACAAGATGTGGGGCGATTATGAAACTAAATTCGCCTTATTACGTAATTTATACGCCTATCAATTTGCCCATCCTGGCAAGAAACTAAATTTCATGGGCAATGAATTAGCTTCTTTTGATGAATGGAACGAGAATAAATCGCTTCCTTGGAATTTATTATCTTTCCCGAAACATGATTCAATAAAAAGATTATGCAGGGATCTTAACCTTATATATAAATATCATATCGCGATGCATAAGGAAGAATATAATCCTGCCCATTTTAGATGGACAATGGTCGATAATTCTTCCCAAAGTGTCTATGCTTTTGAACGTGATTTCGGGGATGAAGTCATGTTATTTGTCTTCAATATGACCCCAAATTATTATGGTTCTTATGATGTAGGTACTTATCAAGAAGGTGAATTTGAGGAAATATTCAATTCCGATAAGGATGTTTATGGGGGATATAATAATTATAACGGGGATAAAAAACATACCTATCCTGGCGGACCAGAAGATAGGCCGAATCACATCAATATCAAACTAGCATCCTTTGGGGCTTGCTTCTTTTTGTTGTCAAAAAAGGATAATTCCCCTATTATCAATGAGTTGAAAGTTGCAAAAAAAGCAAAATCGACATCAAAAACTACCAAAACAGTTAAGAAAACTAAGAAAACCTCTACAAAAAGGAGTAAATAAATAATATGTTCGATAATAAAGAAGATTTTAAGGCGACGTTTTCTAGACGCCTAGAAGAAAAATATGGACGTTCCGTCGATGATAGCCATATTACTGAAAGATATGACATTCTCGGCGAGATGATTAGGGATTATGCCGGTCATGAATGGAGAGAATCTAGGGAATCAATTCTTAGAGACAATAAAAAGCAATTAATCTATTTCTCCATGGAATTCCTCATGGGAAGACTTATGACTTCTAATATGCAAAACCTTGGCATCTATGATGTTGCTAGGGATGGCTTAGAAGAGCTTGGAATTGATATTGGTGAACTTGAAGATATCGAAGCCGATGCTGGACTTGGCAATGGTGGCTTAGGTAGATTAGCGGCTTGTTTCCTTGATTCTATCGCATCTTTAGGATATCCAGGGCATGGGAATACCATTAGATATGAATATGGTTTCTTTAGACAAAAATTCGTAAATGGGCAGCAAGTCGAGCTTCCTGACCAATGGCTTTCAAATGGATTTGTCTTTGAAGTTAGGAAACCAAAGCATGCGGTAGAAGTTAGCTTCTATGGCAATGCCGAAACATATCTAAAACCAGATGGCGGATATGGACTTAGGACAGTAAATGCAACTCACGTAAGAGCTGTCCCATATGACGTATCTATCCCTGGATATAGGAATGGAGTTGCTAATACATTAAGGTTATGGTCAGCCGAACCTAGCGAGAATAATCTCCCAACTGATCAATCTTTCGAAGATTATCTAAATACCTTAAAAGAACTTTGCCATGGTCTATACCCAGATGATTCAACCGAACACGGCAGGATGCTTAGATTAAGGCAGCAATATTTCTTGGTATCCGCCGGGCTTCAAAGTGCCATGCGTTCATATAAGCAAAGATATGGATCTCTAGATGATTTTGCTTCTAGCTATGTCTTCCAACTTAACGATACCCACCCAATTTTAGCTATTCCAGAAGCCATGAGGCTCTTGCTTGATGAATATGGATATGGTTGGGATGAAGCTTGGAACATTGTTACTAAGATGTTTGCCTATACTAACCATACAGTCATGCCTGAAGCCTTAGAAAAATGGCCAGTACAATATGTCCAACACCTTGTTCCTAGGGTTTACATGATAATCGAGGAAATTAACCGCAGGTTCAATATATTGCTATCTGAAAAGAATGTTTCTGATTCGGCTAGATATCAAATGCAAATTATCAAAGATGGCCAAATCCATATGACAAATATGGCTATCTATACTGGTTTCTCTGTTAACGGGGTTGCTAAAATCCATACGAAGATTCTTGAAGAATATACATTTAAGGATTTCTATGAATTATTCCCAAATAAATTCAATAACAAGACCAATGGTGTCACCCATAGAAGATGGCTAATGTATGCTAACCCAAGATTGGCGGCCGCTATTGATAAAAAGATCGGGACTAACTGGAGAAAAGACTTTGAGCATGAAATTGACAAGTTGAAGAAATTTGCCGATGACAAGGATTTCCAAAAGGAAATAATGGATATCAAGCATCAAAATAAAGTCGATTTTGCTTCATTCTGCAAGAAAACTTATGGAATCGAAGTTGATCCAGATTCTATGTTCGATGTCCAAATCAAGAGATTACATGCCTATAAAAGGCAACTCCTTAACCTTTTCCATATAATGTATCTATATCAAAAGCTTAAGGAAGACCCAACATTTACTATTACCCCACATACATATATATTCGGTGCGAAAGCTGCCCCAAGCTATGTCTATGCAAAGAAGATTATTGAATTAATATTAGCCGTGGCCAAAGTAGTGGATGAAGATCCTAGGGTTTCTAAATTCATCAAGATTGTCTTTGTCGAGAATTATGGGGTATCCCTAGCCGAAAAGATTATCCCAGCTGCTGATATTTCTGAACAAATCTCTACTGCCGGTAAAGAAGCTTCTGGTACTTCTAACATGAAGTTAATGATGAACGGTGCCCTTACTTTAGGGACATTAGATGGTGCGAATATCGAAATCGCTGATTTTGCTGGAAATGAAAACGAAATCATCTTCGGCCTAAAGGAAAATGAAATCCAAAAGATGGTAGATGAAGGAAACTATAATCCTTGGGATATATATAATTCCGATATCAGAGTCAAAAATATCATGGATTCCTTATTCACTGGTCCATGGTGCAAAGGCGATAACAACAAGTTCAGGATGATATTTGATGAAATAATGGCTAGAAATGACCAATACTTCGTCTTGGCGGACTTCAACGCCTATAACAAGGCTTGCCAAGAAGCTGACCAAAGATATCAAGATAAATCCAATTGGGCTAGAAGCGCCATTCTAAATATTGCTTCAAGTGGCTACTTCACTTCAGATAGGACGATTGAAGAATATAATAGGGACATCTGGCATTTGGAGAAATTAGGTAAATGAGTGATGACAAGATTACTCTTGATGAACTCTTCCCTCTCCAAGAAGATCTAGACAAGGAAATCGCTTCTATCCACCATATCGATTATCCTTCGACCCATAATAGGAGATGTCTTGCCCTTTTGGTAGAGCTAGGGGAATTTGCAAATGAGACAAGATGTTTCAAGTATTGGTCGAATAAGGGGCCTTCCCCAAAAGAAGTAATCCTAGATGAATATGCAGACGCCCTCCATTTCTTCCTTTCTTTAGGGGTAGAACTTGGAGTAAGTAGGTATACGCATCGCTTCAACGTGAAGATAAAGGATTGTAGCGATGCCATTCTTAATGTATATGAGTTAGTATGCAAGTTAGTAAATAACTTCGATGCTGATTCATATTGTAAGGCATTCGCAGCCTTCCTTGATATCGTTCCTTTGTTTGATTATTCTTCGCTTGATGTTATTAATGCTTATAAAAAGAAGCTAGATACCAATCATCAAAGACAACATAATTCATATTGATTGCCCTGCCTCGTGTAGGGTTTTCTTTATCTATAAATATTGATGTAAAAAAATTACATTAAAGGTGTAAAAGATTTACATTAGCCTAAATAATGATTATAATCTAGCTGGAGGTAGTTATGTTAAAAAGATTTTCCGTCAATAATTTTAAGAATTTCTATGACACTTGTGTTTTTGATTTTTCAAAAACAAATGACTATTCATTTAATAAAGGCTTAATAAAAAACAATTTAGTAAACAAAGCTTTGATTTATGGATATAACGGCTCAGGGAAATCTAATTTAGGTTTTGCAATAATGGATATTAATAACCATTTAACTGATAAGACTAAAAGAATGGATCATTATTTACATTATCTAAATGGAGATAATATTTCAACCGAGGCTAAGTTTTCCTATTTGTTTTTAACGGAAAAAGGTGATGAAGTCGAATATAACTACTCTAAGAACGCGAACATGGAACTCCTTTTTGAAGAAGTTAAAGTAAATGGAAAAATCATGTTCCAGTACAATTATTCTAATGATAAATTAATTAATAATTTTGCCGAGACCAAAAACATTGTATTTAAGAATAGGCAGGGGAGATTATCGGCTTTGAAATTCATGAGGAACAACTCTGATTTAAAAAAGGATCATCCAATCGAATACATAGTTTCTTTTGCTGAAAATATGTTGTGGTTCCGTTCCGTTAGGGAAAATGAGTTTATGGGGAAGGTTGAAAATGGGGAGAATATCGCTTCTTTCATTGTAAATAATGGCCTTATAGATGATTTCCAAAAATTTCTATCCGATTGTGGTTTGACTTATAAATTATTAGCAGGAATCGATACTTTTGGTAATCCAATAATATTTATTGATTATAATAATGAAAAGATTGAATTCTTTTCTTCTGTATCTACTGGGACTGGCTCTTTGACATTGTTTTACTATTGGATAAAAAAATGTGAGAAGAATCTAAAATTCCTTTATTTAGATGAATTCGATTCCTTTTACCATTACAAATTATCAAAGAAGATTTTGAATTTTATTAATTCTAAAAGCAATTTCCAATCAGTTTTGACGACCCATAATCCATTTTTAGCGGATAATTCTATTATGAGACCTGATTGTTATTTTATTCTAAATGATCGGAAAATAGATTCTTTCTCGAATAAATCGAAGAAGATTATTAGAGAGGCAAATAGCTTGGAGAATATGCTTCTATCAAATGAGTTCGAATAAAAGGATACTTTTCGTTGTTGAAGTAGCAGATACAGAAAAGAAAAATGTTGAACATATGTTCCGCGATATTCTTGGGTTGGCTGAGGGTGATGATTTTTCTATATCTATCTATGGAACCACTTTTCATTCTTTAATAAAGGACTTTTTTCAATCCGAAATTGAAAGTTTTCCTTCATATCTAAAGTATAAAAGAGTCCAAGATATTTATAACAATTTATTGATTGAAGACGAATATAGGCCTAATGAAGTGTTTTCTTCTATTTATTTGATATTTGATTTTGATCCTCAATCACCCGATTATGATGAAGCCTTATTTGAAAAGGCATTAGATACATTTAATGATGAAACTAGAAATGGATTATTATTTGTAAATTATCCTATGTTTGAATCTCTTTTTGATATTTCAAAGGAAGATATTATCGACTTTAAAAAAATACGTTTTGTTTCAATTGAAAATATAAGGAGCAAGACATATAAAAAAAGAAGTAAATGAAAGAACACTATTTAGAAATAGTCGAAATAATAAAATATTTAAGACAGTACCTCCTTGTTATATTCCTCTTACGCTGATTTATAATCAAAAACGTCATTGTGGATTATTAAATGAAACTTCTTTTGATGGAGAAGAAATAGATCAGTTAAATATTTATTTGAAAGAAAAGAATTTGGTTAAATCCAAAAGTAGTTTATTGGTCTTAAACACATTTATCTTCATTTTGCTTAGATATAAAGTGGCAGAGCCTTTCCTTCGTTTAAATTTGGTCAATAACTAGAAAGTGTATAAATTCAAAGAAACTATCCTTTTGCCTTACCTCTAATTAATTTATAATCAAGGTATGAATATTACGTTTTTTCTAATCCCAAAAATTAAAGTCGAATTTCTTTACGAAGATTTCTCTCTTCGTCAAGCGGTAGAAAAAATGGAATACCATAGATATTCTGTTGTTCCAGTTCTTTCTAAAGATGGAAAGTATCTCTATTCCCTTTCGGAAGGAGATATTTTATATACAATGACAAAGAATAAACTTAGATTTGAAGACCTAACTAAAATCCATCTAGAATCAATTAAAAGAGATAGGGATGTTAAACCCGTATCCATCTCTTCCAGCATGGATGATCTAGTAAAATTAATAGTAGATCAAAACTTTGTCCCTGTTGTTGATGATAGGGGAGTGTTTATTGGCATTATTACAAGAAAAGCTGTAATTAATTATTTGCTATCCAAATAAATTATCCTATAAATGGCTTGATAACTGTTTTCTTGTTAGATAACGAAACAGTACCTTCTTTATTGATTGCGATTGTATATGTTCTTTGAATTGCATAAGCAGTGTTTCCTTCAACATATAATCCTGGATATTGGCAACCAATATTGCTTCCATAACCAAAGGAATTATCCTGTTCAATCATTACTGGTAAATCCCCGTATTTAACTTCTTTTTCCGAAATTGAAACCTCACATTTTCTAAATAACGAATTACCACTTACGTAGTTGTCGCCTTGGAAGTTTTCGTTACTCATATAACTAACTGCAATCTTTCCGTTATTTAAGACTCCAATTTGAGGAGCTTGGCAATGGTAATAATCGTTATTAGACGTAATAAATTCGTTTGTAATTTCAGGCTTTATGATTTCTTTTGGAGTTGTCCAATCTACTAAATCCTTTGAATAGGAAATGCAGATTGTAAATCCAATTTTGGTGGTATTTGGATCTAAATTATTGGTGCGTTCCATTGCCATTATGTAACTGCCGTCATTTAGCTTTGAGATTGTCGTCATACCTGGGCGGGCGTAATCTCTAGTGCCTTTTAAATTATCAATGATTACAGCATTTCCTGCAGTAAAAGTATCATTAGAAACGCTTATTGGTAAACGAATGATATTTTGCATGTCGTCAGTGGCTATTAAAGGCTCATTCCCATTAACTGTAGAAGTGATGTCGCAAGAAATGAACAATTCTATATTTCCATCATCTTTTAAAACAGGGAATGGTTCATATAATCCTTGAGTTTCAGTTACATCTGCGGTTTTTGTAATATTTTCTAATAGAATTTGTGGTTCCCCGAAAGTCTTCCCATTATCAGAAGAAATTCTGGCTCTAATAGAAGAATATTTATAAGATGTCCCATAAGTTCCGCCAGCTCTATAGAATATCGCTATTTTCCCATTACCATATTCGATAGGCTGTGCGTTGGCTAATTGAATTGCATTTTCTGTGTTATTTCCGTTTTGATCTCTAATGAAATCATTTTTTGCTAGTGCCTTAGTTTTCTTTAATCCCTCTAAACTAGAAGCTATAGAAGTTGCGAGATCAGAAGTAAAGAAATAACTTCCATCCGATAATTTAATGATTCTTCCATAGCCCCATTCGGCATAATTATTTATGGAGCTGATATATTCATCTTCTTTTATGGTGGACCAATTGTTAATGACGCCTTTTAAAGCAGTTCTTGCAACCATACTGGCTTTAGCGTCATATCCTGAATTAGCCTCACAATCCTTAGCCAATTTAGCCTCACCATTTAAAGTCAAACTGCAATTTTCCAATACTTTTGCTCTATTGATTATTCCTAAGTTATAACCTGCAATTCCGCCACACCATTTTTCTCCGCTTGCTAAGATGTTTCCATAATTAGAACAATCATTCATAGCCGGCTGTGCGGTGGTTGTGCCATTATATCTAGTGATGCCGGAAATTCCGCCAACCGCGGTACTACCAGCAATGTTTCCTCTATTAACGCAATTATTTATGTTTACTACGTTTGTGTATGGATTGCCGCCAATGATTCCGCCTACTTCATTGCCTTTAGAGGTAACATTTATTTTATTTAAACAATCAGAGATGGTGGAAAGGCAATCATCGCTAGTTGCCTTACCATGATTGTAGCCTATCATGCCACCAACGAAATTTCCTTCGGCTTCTATTTTTCCACTTGTCTCAATATTTGTAGCGGTTGATTTGAACGCTCTTCCTATTAAAGCAGCGGTGTAAGAATCTCCCGTTGCATTTGATTTTATATCGACATTTCTTAAGTTGATGTTCGAAACTTTAGCCCCGTTTGTATAACCAAATAAACCAATGTCTGAAAGGCTTTGTTCGATTTTAAGTCCATCAATTATTAAGTTTCCGCCATCGAAATTACCTTTGAACGAATTTTTAATTGTAGCCGATAGAGTTCCAATAGGTGCCCAGTTATTTCCACCTAAATCGATGTTTGTGATGACTTGGTAGTATTTCTTTGCGCTATTGTAGCTCGCATTAGAATTAACACTATTTGCTAAATATGCCAGATCTTCTGCATATTCGATTTTATAAGGATCTGCTTCGGTTCCTTTTCCAACAAATGCTGTTTTAGCGGTGGTTGGGTCCCAAATAGGCGAATAATTATATTTTGCGATTTCATCTTCGCTAATTGCGCCATTGGTAGTGTCGTTAACTCCGATTAAATAACCACCAGTACCACTGATATTTTTAACAGAAGATGGGACTTTGGTATTGATTTTTGAAGTTGAACCGACTTTACAATTTGTGACGCTTCCTCTATTGCCACCAGCAATGCCACCGACATTTTTCGTACCTTTTACTTCACCATAATTGATGCAATCCTTAACTGAAGATTTGACCGTGCTTGTTCCTGTTCTTAGCAAACCTATTATTCCGCCGACATATTCATTGTCACTAGCAACGCTTCCATAATTAACGGAATTGGAAATATCGACTAGTGCTCCTGCTTCACTTGTGCCTATTAATCCCCCGGTACCAAGACCTCCCGTCGCTATTATAGAGGCTACATTTTGAACGTTATTAATGGTGGTTTTACCTGCTGATTTATATATAACTCCAACAATGGAACCAGTGTTTATTTTTCCATAAATAGCCCCTGATGAGATATTAATATTATTTAAATTCACTCCATAAGCACTTCCAATTAATGCTCCAGTGCAATCATAATATGATTTTGGTGAATTAACCGTTACATTTTTAATGGTTAGGTTTGAGACGGTGGCGCCTTCAACATAATTAAATAAGCCAGTTCCTTTAGCTTTATTAACAACTTTAATATTGGAGATTGTTTTCCCATTCCCATCAAACGTGCCTTTATAATGATTATTGACGTTTCCAATCCCGCTAAATGTTTCATTATTGAAATCAATGTCATTGACTAATCTAGCATTTAAATTAGTTTGGCCTGATTTTGTCAAAGCAGCAAAATCTTTTAATGTTTGCATGCTTGTAATTTGAAACACCTCATTAAAATCAGTATTGGTTCCACATTTATAATTGAGGGTAATGGATGTAATTGTTGTTTCGGAAGTGGCCTTGATTCTTATGTAGTTAGGCATTTCGGCTGCAAATCCGAATATTTTTTTGCTAGTTAATTCATGATTGGTTCTTAAATAATTGACTGCTCCATCTTTGCAATCCCAACCATAATCGATAGTCAAGCCTCCATTGAATACAACATTTATAGAAGAAATTTTGCCAATCGCATTGCTATTAGAAGTAGAAGTGTAAGGATTTAATAAAGTTCCACCAGCAGCTAATTTGCCCCAGCTTCCATCAACAACCGAAAAGGAAGAATAATCAAATCTAAATGAATTTCCTAATGAAGATAAGACATTTATTGTTCCAGATCCATCTTTAGCTGGCTCGTTGCTAGATTTATCAAAAAGAAAACTAAATTTTTGATCAGCAGCATTCATTCCTATTAACGGCTTATTAGGAGACAAAGAAACTAGAGTTGATATTCCAACTCCAAATAAACCTGCTAGAGAAATACCTAAAAGCAATATATTCCTTCTTTTCATACAAAATCCCTCACTTATATATGAATACAGGTGAATTATGAAATTTTGTAAGGGCTTACACAATGGTTGAGAAAAAGCAATAATTATTAATTCTTGTTATCGATGTAAAGATTTAATCACATTTTATTTTTAGATTTTGTTCATATAGGATATTTTCTTGTTAAAAAAAGAGGAGTGATTAACTCCTCTAGATGTTTCTTATTTATTAAGATTAATATTCGAGTTTGGCTTTGCCTACTGAACCGAATAATTCCATCTTTTCCTTGACCTTGGCTTGGATGGCTAGGAATCCTGGCTTTAATAATTTACGTGGGTCATAACCTTTGGATTCATTTTCGCTAGTAGGATTAGCTTTGCCAGCAGCACAATAATCGATTGTGGCTTGGGCGAATACTAATTGGCAATCGGTATTGACGTTAATCTTGGACATGCCATCGTGGATAGCGTGCTTGATTTGGTCTTCTGGAATACCAGTTCCGCCATGTAAGACAAGTGGGATGCCTCCAGTGGCTTTTGAAATCTTTTCAAGGGCATCAAAATGGAGTCCTTTCCAGTTTTCTGGATAGATACCATGGATATTTCCGATACCAGCAGCAAGGAAATCAACTCCTAAAGCAACGATTTTGGCGCATTCTTCTGGATCTGCGACTTCACCATCGGCAGTGACGCCATCTTCGGTTCCACCAATCGCACCGACTTCGGCTTCGATTGATAATCCCTTATCATGGGCAAGGGCAACTAATTCTTTGGTCTTTTGGATGTTTTCTTCTAATGGGAAGTGAGATCCATCAAACATGACAGAAGTGAACCCTGCTTCGATGCAGGCTTTGACTCCATCATAGGTTCCGTGGTCAAGATGAAGTGCAACTGGGACGGTAATCTTTAAGGATTCGTCTAAAGCTTTTACCATTGCAGCAACAACTTTGAATCCGCCCATGTACTTGGCTGCACCTTCGCTGACACCAAGGATAACTGGTGATTGAAGTTCTTCAGCGGTGAGCAAAATGGCTTTGGTCCATTCGAGGTTGTTGATGTTGAAATGTCCGACGGCATAATGGTTCTCGTGGGCAATTCTTAACATTCTTGTAGCATTTACTAACATATTATTTCAAGCCTCCTAAGCTTGGTTGCTATTATTTTAAACTAATCTAGATTTAAACTAAAGAATACAATTAACACTTTGAGAGTTTTTGTTTGATTTCGTTTTCCTTTTTGGATACTTCAAATTG
>DAVZIW010000025.1:0-15288 GCA_052273085.1 Candidatus Alloenteromonas sp. | reverse complement strand
TCTAGATATTATCAATATTATTCAAGGTTTAAAGCCTTTTAATTTCTATAAATGTAAACAAAATGTAAGAAAAAAATAATTGAATTGTAAGCGGTTTCAGTTTAGGATATCTACATTAAATAAGAGAGACGTCAAGTCCTCTATAAAAACAAACTTTCTGAAGGAGAATTTTTAATGAAAAAACGTTTGTTAATGACTTCTTTGTTTGCACTTGCAACAGTTGCTGCAACTGCTTGCGGTGGCGGTGATACTGAACCAAGCAAAGACAAAGTAACCCCTCTTACCCCATTAGCTGAAGCAGGGGCTAAGATGACCAACGAAGAGCTTCTTGCCGAAGCCAAGAAGGAAACTGGTAATTTCTTTGCCTATGGAAATACCTCCCGTATTTCTTCCGCTATGACTAATTTCATTGCCAAATATGGCACCCAACTTGGTTTATCCGAAGCTAATGCTGCTGGTACTAAGAAGAAAGACTCTGAAATCTTCACCCTTTTGCAATCTGAATATGATAGCAAAGACAATTCCAAGGGTGCTTCCATGGTCTTAATCCAAGATAGCGCTACTCTTGAACTCTATAGGCAATCTAGCGAAATGCTAACCAATTATTGCTCCGATACATTCAAGAACAAGCTTGATGAAGATGAATTAGTCCCATTGACACATCAATATATCAATAAATTATTCATGTGGAACAATACTGGCAAGGCTGCTCCAAAATTCACCAATGTCTGGGAGCTTCTAGATGCCAAATATAAGGACAAGATTTATTTCAAATCCCCAAATTCCGAACAAGTCAACATGAACTTCCTCATCACTTTGACCAACGAAACCTGGACAAAGAAGATGACCGATTCCTATAAGGCTTTCTATAAGAAAGATTATGTCGCTACGAAAGAATGCCCAACAGCTTCCTATGCCTGGATCAAGGGATTCCTAGCTAATGCCGATACTACTTCCTACAATAGTGATACCAAGTTAGCTGCCGGTTTATCTGCTCCAGAAAACGCTGGCAAGGTTGGCTTATTTGTTTTGTCTAAATTAAGAGATAAATCCGTTGACGCCGAAAACTTAACCGTTGGCGCTTGGGAAGCTGAATCCATTACTCCATTCGCTGGATTTATGTATTCAATCTATGCCCAATTAGTTACAAAAGCCCCAAGACCATATACCGCCATGCTTTTCACTAACTACTTGATGACTGCTGAAGGATTTACCCCATGGGGTGGATCGATTGGTGGATATAGCGCCAATAAAGACATCCCTCAATTCGAAGGCGATAAGCCACTTTCATATTACAAGCAACACCTTGTTATCGAAGATGGTGCCCACATCAATACAGTCAAAGCCGAAATGGATGACTGGATCAACGGCCTATTAGTAAAATAAACTAAACTTCTATTTTATTGGGGACGGGATTTTGCCCGTTCCCAATTTTTGTTTAAAGGAGGTTCTACATGAAAGTTAAAAATGACGCTGAAGTCAAGAAACCTTCGAAATTTAATCTATTGGTCATCCGCATTGCCCAATATTTTAGGGTTCCAGCCAATACAATCCTTGTATTAGGTTGCTTGGTACTTCTTTATTTCACAATCTATCCTGCTATTACCTTAATTTCATCTACATTTACAGTCTCTAGCATCGCTGAACTTAGATATGGATTGAAATTAGGTTCATTCACTACATTGTGGTGGAAACGTATATTTGCTTCCGATTATTCTAGTATCTATTTCTGGAAGCCATTAGGAAATTCCTTGTTTATATCTGTCCTAGCTGCCGTCATTGCTATTGTTTATGGTGGTTTGGTTGCCTTTTTAATCACAAGAACAAATATAAAAGGGAAGAAATTCCTTTCTTCTATATTCGTCTTCCCATATATCATGCCTAGCTGGACATTAGCTACATTCTGGATCAATTTCTTTACCAATCCTTCATTTGGTACTGGAGTTGGGGGCATGTTATATAACCTTACTGGATTAGCGGTTCCTGAATCATTCGTCTATGGATTAGTTCCTTGCGCGATTGTATTAGGATTACATTATGCCCCATTTGCCTATATCTTAATCGGCGGTATCCTCAAGAACATGGATGCTAACCTAGAAGAAGCCGCTACGATTCTTCAAGCTAGCAGATGGCAAATCATTAGAAAGATCACAATACCGATAGTAATGCCTGCAATCTTATCTACATTCTTATTGGTATTCGCTTCATCAATGTCGGCCTATGCTGTCCCACAATATCTAGGTGGTGGTAACTATGTATTGACTACCTACATGAAGCAATTCATTAACAATGGATATAATGGACAAGCCTATATCATAGGTTTGGTACTTATTGTCCTTGGTATGGGAATATTGCTTATTAACCAGTGGTTTACTGGAAAAAGGAAAAGCTTTACTACAGTCAGTGGTAAATCTGGGCAAATATCCTATATCAATTTGAAGTGGCTTAACTGGCCTTTGACTGTAATTCTAGTCTGCTTATGTTTGTTTACTTCAGTAGTTCCATTGATATCATTCGCTCTTGAATCACTTACTGTGTCTCCTGGAGATTATTCAACATTTACACTTCAATATTGGTTCTCCAAAGACTTCACTGACGCAGAGAATGGACTTAGAGGTATATTCTTTGAGAAACAAGTATGGAAAGCATTCGGCAATTCGCTTAAATTGTCATTAATCTGTGCCTTGATTGCTGGTACATTAGGTATATTAGTTGGTTATGCCGTTGCTAAAAAAAGAGGAACATTCCTTTCTAAAACATTAGATAACCTAGCCTTCCTTCCATATTTAATGCCTTCTATGGCTCTTGGAGTTGCTTTCCTTGCCATTGGACAAAGTTGGGGAATACAAAAATCGTTCCTAATATTAGTAATTGTAGGGTCAATTAAATACCTGCCGTTTGCATCTAGGTCTGGTATATCGGCTATGATGCAGCTATCTGGAGAAATCGAAGAATCTGCCACGATAGCAAATGCCCCATGGTGGAAGAGAATGTTAATGGTTATATTCCCGATTCAAAAATCAACATTCATATCGGGCTATATCCTTCCATTTACTTCCTGTATGAGAGAATTATCCTTATTCGTTCTCCTTACTGGTGCCCAGACGACATTGCTTACAACATTATTAGATGACTGGCTACAGTGGTGGCCACAATCGGCTAATGCCCTTAACTTATTGATTATTATTACCATACTAATTATCAATGGGCTTGTTAATTTACTAACAGGGGCCTCAATTGATAAAGGTGTAGGAGGAAAATAAAATGCCAAAAATCGTATTAGAAAACGTAACCAAAAGATGGAAGGACTTCTATGGTGCCGACCATCTTAATATGGTAATCGAAGACAAATCCTTCATTACCCTTTTAGGCCCATCCGGATGTGGCAAGACTACAACCCTTCGTATGATTGCTGGTCTAGAAACCCCAACTAGCGGACGTATTACTATCGGAGATGAAGTTGTCTTCGATAGCGAACTCGGAATTAATGTCCCACCAAATAAACGCCATGTCGGCTTCCTTTTCCAAAACTATGCATTATGGCCACATATGACTGTCTATAAAAACATCATGTTTGGCTTAAATAACGTCAAAGAAGAAATGAACGTCCATGCTAGCGAATATGAACGTCTATTAAAACTTTCTTCAATCGTTAATAATGTTGATAAGATCATTGAAGCCCATAATACTTCTATTGACCGTGACGGGAAAGCCGATATGAAGAAAGAATTGCTTTCTCTTATCGATACTTTCACTATCTCGATGACTTCTGCTAAAGAATTAGCGGATTTGAAGCTTTGTGAAAATGTTGATTCTAGCAAAGAAAAAGCTGAAGCTGCTTCTAAAACTTATCTAGAAAAAGCCGAAGCTGAAAAGCAAAAATATCTTGAAAAAGGCTTCGAAATCGATGAAGACTTCGATTTAGTTAAAGATGGCGAAAAAGTAAAGAAAGTCCGTCGTCTAGATAAAGAAGAGAAGGATTTAAGATTACGCCATGTTGCTAGAGTAGTTAAAATTGGCGAATTCATGGATCGTTATCCAGCCGAATTAAGTGGTGGCCAACAACAGAGAGTTGCCATTGCCCGTACTTTAGCCCCAGGACCAAAAGTCTTGTTCATGGACGAACCTCTTTCTAACCTTGATGCCAAATTAAGATTAGAGATGAGAGCTGAATTAAAGCGTCTACATGTCGATACTGGTGCAACGTTTGTCTATGTTACCCATGATCAACTTGAAGCTATGACTTTAGCTACTAAGATTTGTTTAATTAGCAATGGTGTCATCCAACAATATGACCCACCTCTAGTAGTCTATGCCAAGCCATATAACGAATTTGTTGCTGACTTCGTCGGTAATCCTGCCGTCAATTTCCTCCCTGTTGAAGTTAGCCAGGGGAAAGGCTCACTCCATATCAAGGGGTTAAATGGACTTCTTGATGTTTCCTATTTGCCAAATAATGCTAAATTTAACCTTGCTGAATCTGAAAGGGAGGCTGAAGAATTAGAGGCAATTAGAAAGAGCAAAAAAGAAGAAATTGCCCAAGAGAAGGGATATGTAGAAAAACGTAATGTCGATAAGGATTTCATTCCTCATGTTGCTACTGTTAGCGGGGATGAGCCAAAATCTAGCTGCCGTTATTATCTAGGTATCCGTCCTGAAGCCATTAGGCTACATGAAGGAAAAGGTATTGAAACCGAAGTCTATGCCGCTCTTCCAAGTGGTATGGAAACTATCGTTAGACTTAAAGTAGGCGAAAATATCCTTACTTCAGTTGTCTTTGGAGGAGAAGATTATCCAGCCGGAAGCAAGATCAACCTTACTTTTGAAGGCGATGGCATATTACTATTTGATTCAAAAGATGGTAGATTAGTTACTAGTGGAAAGATATTATGAGCAAATTTCTTCTAGAACGTGATTATAAATTCGCTTCAGAAGAGATAATAAATGCAAATAAGAAGGGAAGTGAAGGGATAACTCTCACCTTAAGTA
Organism: Candidatus Alloenteromonas sp.; assembly: GCA_052273085.1. Taxonomy (GTDB): domain Bacteria; phylum Bacillota_I; class Bacilli_A; order RFN20; family CAG-826; genus Alloenteromonas. The sequence continues at coordinate 10,299 of DAVZIW010000025.1, read as the reverse complement.
GGGGTGATTCCATCATCTTCCCTTATTCTTTTAAAATCTCAACTGATTTTGAATCTAGCTATTATTATGTAAAAAAACTAATCCTTACCCTTATCTGGATGGTTGGAGGGGATTCTATTTACTATAAGGGCAACCATGATTTCTTTATCTATCTAAAGGACAAGCTATATAAAGATGAAGAAATGCTAAATTCCTTTAAAGAAATGGAAAATATCTTTTCTATACCTTTTGAAGTAAAGGAAAACATGGCTCCTTTAGATAAAAAGGAACATTTGACTAAATTTGGTACTTCTTTTGATGGATATAGGATTGGACTTGATTTAGGTGGGTCAGATAGAAAAGTGACTGCTTCTAAAGACGGGGAAGTCTTATTTTCAGAAGAAGTCATTTGGGATCCAAAAAACCAAAAAGATTATAGGTATCATGAAGAAGGTATATTAGATTCCTTGTTGAGGGCTAAATCATATCTTCCTAGAGTCGATGCGATTGGAATATCCACAGCAGGAGTTGTCTTAGATAACTATTATAAATCTCCTGCCTTATTTAAAGATGTTCCTACTAAAGATATTAAAGAACATGTAGCCCCTATATTCTTTAATATAATGAATAAGCATTTCAAAGGTGTCCCTTTTGCAGTTGCAAATGATGGGGACGTATCTGCAATTGGGGCTTCTTTATTATTTAATAAGGATAATGTCTTGGGATTAGCCTTAGGTACTTCTTTTGCAGCAGGATATGCTTCTAAAGGGTGTCTAAATAACTTCATAAACGAATTATCCAAAGTACCGGTTAATTTTGATATTAATGCAAGAAGCCATTATATATTCAATATAAAAGGTGCTGCTAGCGATTATCTTTCCCAAAAAGGAATCGTTCTTTTATTAGAGAAAAATGGCAAGAAATATAAAAGCAAAAACTTCCCTAGCAAGCTTCTTGAAATACAAGAAGATGCTAAAAATGGGGATAAAATGACTCTAGCTGCCTACCATGATATGGGATTATATCTAGGTGATGCCATATATTATTTCTCTTTGTTTGCTCCTATTAGTAGCGTGCTTCTACTAGGTCGCGTCTTAACTGGAGTTGGGGGAGAAATTATTAAAGATGTTGCTTCTAGTTATCTAAAGGAAAAGAATGCGAATATAGAAGTATTCACTCCTGATGAAAATTTCAAAAGGCTAGGACAAAGCTATATCGCTTCTTGTCTTCCTGCAATTGATTAATATGTAGGCTTCTAGTTTAGAGGCCTATTTTAATAATTCCTTATATTCAGGGTTCTTTTCAAAATAAGAGACGGCATAAGAGCAAACTGGAATTATCTTAAGTCCTTTTTCTTTTGCCATTTCAATTACCTTTTCCATAAGGATCTTTGCTATACCTTGTCCCCTAAAAAGAGGGTTAACGATAGTATGGGTGATAGTTAATTCATTCCCGTCTATTATGAATTCGATTTTTCCAACGACTTTATCTTCTTGAATTAATTCGATTTTATCTTCTTTTATTGTGGTTTCCATTTCAACTTTCTCCTTTTATATATTTATATTGGCATAACATTATCGGTAAATCAGCAAATATGCTCTTATACTGAATTACCGAAAGTAGTAGAATACTCTTGTTACAAGTAATTCATATTTGCAGGAGTCTTTATGATTGCAAAAGCAAAACATATCGAGGATAGCAAAGGATTGATGGGCATATTGCCTTCGATTAAGGCTACTCCTCCTAAATTTATCTATCTTGCTACAGACAATGCACGTTGCTCTAAAAGCGAGATATTCATTAGTGTCGGTGACAAAGTAAAAATAGGCCAACAAATTGGCATCAGACATGCTGCCTTTTTTGATCAGCCAATCCATGCGACTGTTTCGGGTACATTCATTGGCAAAGAAAAGCATTATCACCGTTCTGGGAAATTAGTTGATTTCCTTGTTATCGAAAATGATTTCAAAGAAGAATGGGATGATAATGTCAAACCTAGAAGCGATGAAGAGATATCTAAATTAAGTAAGGCTGATATTACTGAGATATTAAAACAAACTGCCATGGTTGGATTAGGTGGATCTTCTTTCCCAACCTATATCAAATTCCAAACCGATAAGAAAATAGAAGAGATATTGATTAACGGGATTGAATGCGAGCCTTATATCACTAGCGATCATAGACTGATGTTAGAAGATATAGAAGAAGTAATTAAGGGAATAAAAATCATCATGCAGGCATTTTCCTGCAAGAAAGCCTTAATCTGTGTCAAAGGAAAATATAAGGATTTAATTGATGTTTATTCTTCCTTTTTAAGAAGAGGAGAAAATGAAGGGATAGAGATTTGCCCAGTCAAGAATTATTATCCGCAGGGCTATGAAATCGCGATGATCAAAGAAGCCACTGGAATCAAGATTCCTTTTGGCCATCTCCCTGCTGAATTTGGAATTATCAATTTCAATGTCTCTACTGCACAAGGTATATATCAGGCGGTTAAATTCAATAGACCAGTTACCGATAGATATGTATCAGTGAATGGTGATGGGATTAATTATCCATCTAACTTCAAGGTTAGAATTGGTACCCATGTATCCGAATTAATTTCCTATTGTGGTGGATATAAAGACACAGATAAAGAAAAGGTATTTATATTAGGTGGCCCGATGATGGGCGCATCTTTACCTAGCGATGACTGCATTGTTACTAAAACAGTTACTTCTCTTATTATTCTAAATAAGGAAGAAAATAGAGAAGAAAATTGCATTAGGTGTGGATCTTGTGTCCTTTCTTGCCCGAATAAATTAGAACCTGTTCAGATAATGAATGCGGTCAAGGCGATGAATAAAGACGCAGTCAAGAGATTACATCCTGAAAGATGCATAGAATGCGGGTTATGCTCATATTCATGTACAAGCAAAATTAGGGTATTAGATTATGTTAGGAGGGCGAAAATTATCGCAAAACTTCCATGAATGAAATAAGAATTGTTGCAGAAAAATCGCCTCATTTAAGAAGAAAAGACTCTTTAAGCATGATGCTTCTTGATGTAATCATCGCTTTAGCACCTGTAGTTATTTGCTCAGTCGTTTTCTATTCTTACCAGGCTGCGATTAATATAGGCTTAAGTTGCCTAATGATGTGTTTATGCGAATTTATCTATACATTGATTAGATACCATATCCCATATGATGGGAATAAGCATAGCTTCAAAGAGCATTATAAAGAGGCCATGAAACATTATTCGGTCAACAACATATTGGCCCCATGTGTATCTGGAATCATATTTGCCCTTATATTACCTTCGACTTGTGAACCTGTTTATTTTATTTATCTAACCATCATATTTGGTTCGATATTTGGAATAGTAATTGGCAAATTAGTATTCGGCGGGAACGGGAATAATATATTTAATCCTGCTGCTGTTGGAATGGTATTTGCTAAAATTTGCTTTGGCTCATATTTTAAATATCTAGTACCAGATTCATTTAATGTTACAACTGGTGGGACCATATTGACTGGGTTGAACGGCTTTGTTGTTCCTAGTGGCCATAATTCACTAACTGGCAAGTTCTTATATATAAATCAAGTTAGTGTCCTTGATATGTTTTTAGGTAAATATAGCGGGGTCATGGGTGAAACTTTCAAGATTGCCATCCTTATCGGACTTATATATCTATTAATTAGAAGGGCAATCGATTTTAAGATAGTCCTTTCTTATTTTGGGATGTTTACCCTTTTGATGGCTTTAGCAGGAATAATAATCTGCAGCAGGGAAAATATAGATTTCCTTAGATTTATGGGCTTCCAGATTCTTTCAGGAGGATTCCTATTTGGATTAACCTATATGGCAACTGATCCAGTTACTTGTCCAATTAATCCCCCAGGAAGAATAATATATGGATTAATATTAGGCATAATAACTGTCATTATCCGTTTGTTCGGTGCCCTTCCAGAAGGAGTTATTTATTCCATATTGATTGGTAACATGATTTCCCCATTTATTGATTATCCAAGCTGGAGCGGATCTAGATATAGCAAAGGAAAGCTTATCTGCATGGGATGCATTGCTGCTATTTCTTTATTAGTAGTAGGGCTAGGAATTGGATTTGGAGGCAATTTAGTATGAAAAGCGAAACAAAGAAAATATTAAAATGCGGCCTCGTATTATTTGCTATTGCAGGTATTTCATCTACCTTAGTTAGTGTTGTTAATCATTTTACTTCCCAAGTAATTGCTAAAAACAATAAAGAAAAGGAAGAGAAATTATTAAGGGAAATCTATCCAGTCGGAGATATTTCGTCTCCAATAGAAGTCAATATTAATCACATTGAAAAATATTGGCAGATTAGCAACAAAGAGCAAGGACGTATATATAAATGCTCTGGAAAAAACGCATATGGGTCGATTACTTTACTAGTTGGGATATCAAGCGAATTTAAATTAGGAAGGATGTCTTTCCTTGATTTAAATCAATCTTATGCCCAAACATTAAAAGATAATTACATTACCCCATATATAAATGCATCTAATAAAGAAACTGCTTTAGATAATGTTAGCTGCGGGGCAACTTTCGGGGCTAAATTAATCCAAGAGATGGTATTAGAAGCAGTAAGTAACTACAAGGAGGGTAAATAAATGGAAAAGAAAGAATATAAATCCACATTTATATCTGGAATCATTAAAGAAAATCCTTTATTTGTTTCCTTATTAGGATTTTGTCCAGCCTTGGCAGTTACTAAAAGCCTAGAAGCGGCTTTAGGGATGGGTATCTTATTTACATTTGTCCTATTCTTCTCTAATTTACTTATTTCTTTATTAAGGAAATTAATCCCAGAAGAAATAAAGATACCTTGCTATATCATTATCATTGCTTCATTTGTAACGGTAGTTAAATTATTATGTGAGGCCTATCTTCCTGAACTATATTCAACATTGGGTGTATTTATTTCTCTTATTGTCGTTAATTGCATTGTTCTAGGTAGGGCGGAAGCCTTCTCTAGCAAGAATGGACCAGCTTTATCCATGTTAGATGCCTTAGGCAACGGATTAGGTTATACATTGGCTATATGCCTAATTGCCTTAATTAGAGAAATATTAGGTACTGGGATGCTTACTTTTGGTACAACTTTCACCTTTATTGCAAATGCGAATGGGGGAGTGCCGTTTAAATTATATTTATTAAAGGGAGAGAATTATGGCTTTGCCTTCTCTTTCTTTACTAACCCAGCAGGGGCCTTCCTAGTTGTAGCAATAATACTTGCTATCTTGACTTCAATTAGAAACAAAAAAGAAAACAAGAAGAAAGTCGATGCTAAATTAGCCAAGATGAAAGGAGAAAGCAAATGAATATCCTTGTATCGTTTTTATTAGCTATATTATCTTATTCTCTTATTAATAACGTCGTATTAGTTAGATTCTATGGCATTTGTTCTTTTGTCGGTGTTGGAAATAAAATCAAAAGTGCCTTCTTTATGGGCTTAGCGGTTAGTTTTGTCATAATATTAGCCACATTGATTTGTTATCCAATCTATTATTATGTTTTAGTGCCGGCTGGAATTGGATTCTTAGATACACTTACCTATATCTTAGTTATTGCTAGCTTAGTTCAAGTAGTCGGATTATTTATTAAGAAATATTCCCCATCTTTATATAGATCATTAGGTATTTATTTGCCTTTGATTACTACTAATTGTGCCGTACTAGGCGTAGTTAGCGAGAACACTGCTTCTAATCTAGATTTCTTATCTAGTCTAGCTAATGGAATTGGAACTTCTTTAGGGTTTCTAATTGTCATTACATTATTTGCAGCGATTAGAGTTAGATTAGAATCCGCCTCAACTCCAAAAGCCTTCAAAGGAATTCCTATTGCCTTGATTGTTGCTTCGATTATGGCGATGGCTTTTATGGGATTAGGAGGGTTAGGAAACTAATATGATTTATCTTAGCCAAGGTGGATATTTAGCTATAGGTGTTAGCTTAATTGTCCTTTTTGCTATTATATTTGTAGTTTCTTTTGTCCTATATAAAAAGACTCCAGTCCCAAAAGGATGCGAGGATTTACTTGCTAATAAAGCTAAATGCGAAGGATGTTCTAAAGCGGATTGCCCTTATGCAAAAAGTATTACAAAGGAGAAGTAAGATATGGAAATTTTATATGCTTTCTTAATAGTAGGGGGGATTGGGCTAGTACTTGGTATAGCTCTTGCCTTATTTGCAAAGCTATTCTATGTAAAAGAAGATTCTAGAATTAGCGATGTAGAGAAGATGCTCCCTAATTATAATTGCGGGTCTTGCGGGTATCCAGGATGTCACCAGATGGCAGAAAACCTAGTATCAGGTAAAGAAAAGAATATCTCTAAATGTAAACCTGGGAAGAAAGATAAAAACTTTGACCCAATTATTGAATATTTGTCTAATCATCCTGATGATGACCTGACTCTTCGTGTTCCTATTTTAAAATGAAAAAATTTATTTTTCTTTTACCCATATTGCTTTTATCTTCATGTTCCCCATCAAAATTAGCATTGAAGACTTCTACATATGCCTTTTCGACTTTATTTGATATACGTCTATATGAAGGGGAACAAAAGGATTTAGATAATATAGTTTCCATTATCCAAGATATCGAGACTTCTTTATCTAGCCATGATGAAAATGCCGAACTATATAAATTAAATAATGACAGGAAAATAGATAATCCATCTATTTATCTAAAAGAATCTTTATCTATTGGATTAGATATTGAAAATAGAATGGATACTTTTTCTATTTATCTAGGATCATTGAAACAAAAATGGATGGATGCCTTATCTAACAATATGGTTTTAAGCCAAGATATAATTGATGATGAATTAGCTAAAATAAAGGGGACGTGTATTGATATTTCACTTAATTCAATTATTTTAGAAGGGGAAGGAAATATCGATTTGGGTTCGATTGGAAAAGGTTATTGCCTTGATAAAATCAAAGAATATCTAGACAATAAAAACATATCTTCTTATCTAGTCTCGGCAGGTTCATCTTCTTCTATATTCGGGGATCTAGAAAATAATAATTTCAAGGTTACTTTAAGAGATTATCCTTCAAGGCAACTAAATATTAAAAATGCAGTATTATCAATCTCATCTATATTCGAGCAAAAATATGAAATTGGTGGGGAAATATATTCTCATATTATTAATCCAAAAAACGGAAATAGTAGACCCATGTATCAATATAGCCTTATTTTAGACGCTAAAATGGATTCTAATTTTCCTTCCTCTTATATAGATGGATATTCAACTGGATTTATTAATATGGATATGGATTCCATTAAGGATTTTGCGTCTGAATATGGCTATAAAATAGCTATAGGTAATGATGATATAATTTATTCTAGCGATGGACTCTTCTAAATCATTTTTCAAAAAACATAAGATTGATTTGATAATTATTATCATCTGTTTTGTTTTGTGTCTATCTTCTTGCCTAGGATTATATTTTTATTCATCTTCCAAGAAAGAAAATAAGATTGCCAACGTTTATCTAAAAAATGAGATCATACTTTCTATTGATTTATCTAAAGAAAAGGAAGAAAGGGAAATAAATATAGCCGGATCTCATGGGGAAATGAAACTAGGGGTAAAGAAAGACCATATATGTGTCAAAGAATCTAGCTGCCCCCATAAATATTGCATCAATCAAGGTTATACATCTTCTTTCCCTATTGTATGTAGCTTTAATGACATCACGATTAAAATAGAGTCTTCTTCTCCTTATGAGGTGATTTTATGAATATAGTTACCTCGATTGGGATTATCTTTATCTTATTGATATTTCTATATTTTCTAGGCCTAAATATAAAAGATAATAATCCAAATATAGTGGCTAAGGTCGGCATATCTACTTCCCTTTGCCTGATATTAGGCATTGTCGATTCTTATATTCCGTCTCCTTTAGCAGGTGCAAAGCTAGGCCTAGCCAATATAATGATCCTGATTTGCTTATACCAATATGGATTCAAGGCTACTTTCTTTATAGATTTATCTAGAGTAATCCTATTATCTATTTTTAAAGGGAATTTGTTAGGAATGGGGAATATGATGTCATTAGTAGGGGCCTTATTTTCTTTCCTAATCATGTCTATCTTAGTCAAATTGGCTAGAAATAAAATTAGTATCATAGTTATTTCAATGTTAGGATCGCTTGGATTTAATCTAGGCCAGATATTAGTTGGCTATATTTATTTAGGTAATATCGGGATTTTATATTATTTACCTATATTAGAAACAATCGGATTATTAAGTGGAATATTTATTGGAATCCTATCAAAAACGATACTAAGATATTTATTGCCCATGAAAGGAGCTATTAAAAATGAATAAAGAAAAAGAAACTATTGAGGCTGAAGTAGTTGATGAAACCCCAAAGGATAAAAAAGAAGAGAAAAGTGGGGGATTCAAAGGATTTTTTTCCAATCTAAAGAAATCCGTATCTAACACCATGTTAGAAAGCGATATCCGTTCTAATTATGAAAAATTCTCCACGGAAGCTAAATTATATCTCCCAAAGGAAAATTTCTTATTAGGTAATGAAGAGTCTAAGTTTGGTACATTAGATAAAGATACTTTCTCTTATTGGGAAAATAAGGATACTGAACCTGTAAAAGGGGCCATATTACTAGTTAATGGTAAATTCTATAGGGTTAAAGATTTTGTTAAAACCGAAATCAAAACCGCCTATGATGGGATTGAATATACTAGGGATGGTTTTAAATTGACCCTTGACCCATCTCCAAAGGAAATCAAAGTCGTCAAGGCTGATAAGAGATATTTCCTATTTGAAGAATAATTATTCGCTATAGGATTCTTCTAAAATCTTATTGAATTCAACAATATATTTATTTGGTTTGTCTAATGCAAATCCATAAGGCTTGAATTCGCCAGAAATAAAATCATCAAAGGCATCGACGTAATTATCGATGTCTTTTTCTATATCTTCTTCCTTATCAAATAAGAATATAGGGAATAACCTTAGATATTTAATAGAAGATCTTTCATTTTGGTTTGCTAGCCATTTTATTTCTTCTAGCATCTTATCCTTGCTTACCCCTTTATAGAAAATAAGTAGGGCAACTCTATTTTCATCAATCTTTTCATTAGAAAAAACAACATCATATCCATTTTCTTTTAATATGGAGATGAATCTATTCGAAGCAATTTCGCTTTCTTTAATATAGCTAATCTGTAATTTATTCATAATTCAATTATAGGAGTTTCTTTTATTTATATAAGGAAAAAAACCTAAAATAGGTAATAAATATCAATATACCGGTAAAAATATCCGAAATTGTTAATTTATACGCAACATTTTGTGGGAAAGTGTCTATAATAAAGTTGCTAAAGACAAAATAAAAATTTGAAAGGAAATAGTTTTTAGTTCATTATGGCAAATAAAGATAAAAGAATTTGTATTATTGGCGGAGGCCCAGCAGGCCAAACCATTGCCATGAACCTTGAAAAGAAAGGTTATGACAACTACGTCATCTATGAAAAACTAGATCGTGTTGGAGGGAAGTGCTTCTCTCCAAAAATGAAGATGGGCCCAAAGATGGAAGAAGAAAGAACCATCGAAATGGGTGCTGTCATGGGATGCGATACCTATTTTGCAGTCGCAGAGGCTGAAAAATTTGGTGGAGCAAGCCATATTGGTGGACCTGCCATGGGTAGGAAGTTCATGACTACCGAAGGCAAGGAACTCAAAAAGGGTTTAGCAGAAAAACTCAATATGCTTCTAAAGCTAAACAAGATGACCAAACTTCTAAAGAAAAAATATTATGGCTATGACGTCAATGGCCATAGGGGAGTTGCAAAAGGGGAATACGATGGTTCCTTACCAACTACTCCAGAACTAAAGATTATCAAAGGCAAAAATCCTAACCTCAAGGATTTATCAATGCCATTCTCTGAATTCCTAAAGATGAATAAATGTGAAGCAGCCGCTCCAGTATGGAAAGGCCCATTCACATCATTCGGATATGGTTATTTTGATGAAATCCCAGCTGCTTATGTACTTAAGTATCTAGATGGATTTACAGTTAGACAATTCTTGTCAGTTGGTAAACTCTGGACTTGGAAAGATGGCACCCAATCCATTTGGGAAGGTGTCAATAAGCATCTAAAGCATCCAGCCATTCTAAATACTGAAGTTACTAAGATTGAAAGAAAAGAAGATAAGGTTTTAGTAACTCTAAACGGCAAAGATACCGAAGAATTCGATGATATCATCATCTGCACCCCATTAGAATTATTCTTAAAATATGGGGATCCAACCGAACAAGAA
>DAVZIW010000024.1:0-15607 GCA_052273085.1 Candidatus Alloenteromonas sp. | reverse complement strand
GAAAGGAGAGATTCTAAGTTTCCTCACTTAATTGAGATGAATTTAGAATACAAGAGAATATGAAATCTAATAAAATCATTAAAGTTATCAATTACTGTCTTGTCGGGATATATCTACTACTTTTTGTCATAGGGATATTGGTCCCGTTGCTTTCTAATAAAATAAATAACGGCGGCACATCTACAGTCAGCAAAGTATATTTCTTTGATATATTTTCTGGGGTTACTTCTAGTGGATCTGCACCTAGTATTGCTCCAACCTATTTCCAAGGCGCATTAATTATTTCTATTTGCATCATGGGTGCCTTGTTTGTCCTTTTTGAAAATAAAATCCTAAAGATAGTAGGTTCTAGCTTATTGCTTACTAGCCTTGGATTTAATTCTTATATCTTTAATTCAGTTAAGACTGCGAAAGATTTAATTGTAAAAGGTGCTGGAACAAGCTTGGAATCTGCTTCGATGGGCGGAGCCGTCTTATTGTTAATCGCTGGGATAATTGGCTTACTTATCTCCTTGTTGCCCTTAATAGAAGCCATTTTGCCTATTGTTTCTAAATTTTTTAAGCCAAAGATGAGCCTAGAAGAAAAACTAACTGAAATTGAATCCTTAAAAGAAAAAGGATTAATAAGTGAAGAAGAAGCCAGCTCATTAAGGAAAGAGGCTTTAAAATGAAAGCAATCAAAATAATAAAAAGAGTAGGGGCATGCGTGAGTCTAATCTCATCTATATTGCTATGCATCCTAATCTCTTCAGTCATGATTAAATATAATTATGAATCAGGATCTTCCACTTCGTTATATTTGTCTACTTTTCTAGGGGATACTTATACTTCTTACCAATTCATTTTCTTTGTTGTTATCTTTGCTTTTCCCATAATCGCAGGTTTAATTGATAATAAGATTTCTTCAATTGCCATATCTTCTTTAGGCATTGCATTCCTTATTCCTTTATTAATAAATATATTCAAGGCAACCGAACCATTTACCACATTTGAATATAATGGTCTTACTCTTACTAGTTGTGTTTTAAATCCATCCTTATTCGTGGACATAATCGGATTGATATTAATCATGCTTTCATTTGTAGTTATGTTAATCTCGTCTTTGTTCATCAAAGATAAAACAAAATGATTGAAAGAAGAAAGCTATACGAAGACGCCATAATATTTACTCCAAGGGAAAATTTTCCTTTCTTTTATGCATATAGGAATACTTACCCTGATGTAGATTTCAAATTGCTTTCTATTGAAGATGTAGAAAAGATGTTTTCTTATTCTTATGATGACCGCGCTTTGATTTATCTATTAAAGAAGGGGATGAATTATGATAAGGCGAATAAAACATTAAAAGCCTTATCAAGAATGAAAAAAGGCAAGACATATAAAGATCCTTACCTAAATGAAATCTATCCTTATTTTCTAGAATTATTAGATAAAAGATATTTATATAACAATGAATATCCATTCGAATTCTTTAAGAAAAGGAACATGGTTATATCTGGATATGGGGATGCTTCATATCTATCTAGTCTTATAAAGGATTTACCCAATATAGCACTTAGCTATGATTTGCTTATTGAATCAACTAATCAAAAGATATATAAATTCGACGATTTCCATGATGAACTCCATTATATATTTCTCGATATTATTTCCTTGCTTAAAAAAGGAGTATCTCCATCTGAAATTACTCTGACTGGGGTATATAACGATTTCCTTCCTGAACTAGATATTTATTCTAGGATATACGATTTACCTATAATTATCCCTTCTTCCTTGTCTTTGATTAATGTCCCATTTGTAAAAGAAGCATTCCTGTCTTTATCAAAAGAAGAAAACATCGATCTAGAGACATTAGATAAGATTAGAATTCAATATGAAGGATTTGAATCTGATCCAAATTATGATCAATTCGTTGACTCCATGTATTCTCTTTTTGATGAAGAACTTGATAGGAGTAGTTATCTAGAAGCCTTGAAAGCTAGATTAGAAGAAAAAAAGAAAAAAGGTGAAAGATATTCTAACTGCATCAACCTTACTTCCTCTTTCTTCTCTACTAGAAACGGATATTCTTATCATCTATGTTTCTCTTCTAAGCAAGCTTATAAGATTCCTCAAGAAGATGGATTAATTAATGATACAGCTAAAAAAGAATTAGGCATGTTAACCTCTTTAGAAGAAGAAAAACAAAATAGGCAGAACCTTGTTTTCCAGTTGCAGTCTAATAAGAATATGATGTTATGCCTCCCTTCTTTTTATCTAGAGACGGCATTTTATCCATCTCCATTAGAAGAAGAATTAGATATGGAAGAAATCTCCAATCCAAGTTTACCCCCATTTGAATATTCTTCTTATTATGCAAAATTCTCCTATTCATATCTAAAAGAAAAGAAAGAGAAATTCTCTATTTCTTCTCCATATCTAGATTCATTAGGAAAAATATCTGGTCCATTACCTAACTTTGACCATTCATTCAAGAAATTCGAACTTGAGCCATATAACAAGGATTATTCCTATACTTCCTTAAATACATATTCATCTTGTCCATTTAAATTCTATTGTTCTTATATATTAGGTATTAATGAATTTGATGATACTTCATCATCTTTATATGGCAATCTTGCCCATAATGTCCTTTCTAAGATGTATGAAGAGGGCTTTGATTTTGATATTGAATTCAACAAGGAATTAGCTAATCAAATAAAAGAAAATACGCCTTATTCAACTAGGTTATATTTAAAACTAAGCTACCCATATATTAAAAATACCTATGAATGCATAAGACGTTATGATGATTCTTTAGTATCGCCTTCCTATAAGACCGAATTTAATTCTAGGTATGGATTTGGGCCTAGCTTTATTAAAGGCAGGATTGATAAGGCTATATTCTTAAAGAAGGCGAATGCCTATATGATAATGGATTATAAGACAGGGTCTGCTTCTTTTAATCTTGATAAGGTTAAATATGGTTTATCCTTACAGCTACCAATCTATTATCTATTACTTAAGAATGATTCTAGGTTTTATTCCTATAACCCTCTGGGCTTATTTATCGCCGAGATTAAAGTAGAATTCCAAGAAAACGAAAAGAAAGACATATCCTTATTTGATTTAAATGGAATCTTTACTTCTAAAGATTATAAATGGGCTGGCAATCTAGAATATATTAAAGGGGTAAAAGAAAACAAGGATGAGACTTTATCTAAATCAAGTGAATCTAGATTTATAGTAGATGACGCTTTATCTAAATTAGAAGAAGAAACTAGGACTGCAATAGCAAAAATAATGCAGGGGGTTAATGGAATTGATTTTAGAATTGCTCCAGTTAAATATAAAAACGAAGATTCACCCTGCAAATATTGCCCATATAAGGATATCTGTTTTCGTAATCCTAGCGATTTAGTAGAGATTAACCCGGATAATGTCGAAATTGATGAGGAGGATGAATAATGCCATTTACACCTGACCAAGAAAGTGCCATCAATTTTGATAAAGGCAATTGTTTAGTTGCAGCAGGGGCTGGAAGTGGCAAGACTGCTGTTTTAAGCGAACGTGTCCTTACATTAGTAAAAAACAAGAAATGCGAAGTCAATGAATTATTAATATTAACCTTTACTAATAAAGCTGCTTTCGAAATGAAAGAAAGAATTAGGAAGAAAATAGGAGAGAATATAACTACACGTCCTTCATTAAAATATATTGAACAGTCTGATATAACGACTTTTGATGCTTTTGCCTTAGGCATAGTTACCAAATATTATCCATTGCTTAATTTCAAGAAGGCCCCATCTTTAATTGATGAATCTCTTCTTAATGTATTTAGTAACGTTACTTTAGATAACATCATTGAAAGAAGATCAAAATTGGCATTTGAAGGCAATGATGAATTACTTAGCCATTATATGGAAACTTATTTTGATAAGGATTTTGTTAAATTAAAAGAAACAGTCTTATCCTTATTAAAAGAAGCCGAACTAAAAGAAGATAAAGAAGAATATATATCTAATCTAATAGAAAATACTACTTCAGTCGAGTTTGTTAAAAATCTAGAAAAACAATTCTTTTTGATGGTACGTAGCTATCTAAATGCCGCTAACGATGGACTAAGTGGCTACGAAAGTGGGGATTTAATTAGTATCGATAGCGATTATCTAAATAAATTCCTATGCTGCTCTTCCTTAAAAGAATTAAAGAGTTGCCTAGAAGCTAATCCAAAATTTACTACTTTAACAAAGAAAATAGAACATGACCCCCAAGAAACTCTTATTAGGGATAAGATAGTAAAGGCAAATTTCAATAAGGCAAAAGTCTATTTTGATTGCGATTTCGATTCGATTTATCAAACAATCCAAAGCCAAATCCCTTATATGAAATTAGTAATAGAAATAGCAACTGAATTAAATGAATCCATTGCTAATTATAAAAGGGAAAACCTAGCTTATTCTTTTTCTGATATTGCTTCCTTAGCCAGGAAAATAATTAATATCCCTAGTGTTAATAAGATATTGAAAGCCAAATATAAATACATCATGGTTGATGAATATCAAGATACTAGCGATCTACAAGAAGCCCTTCTATTATCTTTAGCGGATAATAATCTATTCGCAGTAGGCGATATTAAGCAATCCATCTATAAATTTAGGAATGCTAATCCAAAATTATTCTCTTCCAAAATGGATAAATATAGATTAGGGGAAGATGGAACGCTTATTACCTTAGCGGATAATTTCCGTTCTAGAGAAGAAATATTAGATGGGATTAATAATTTCTTTAATCCGATAATGAGAATAGATGCAGGCGGGGTTGATTATAGAAATAACCAGGCCCTTAATTTTGGCAACAAGAAATATGAACCCTCATCTAATAAAGATAAATATGGATTAAAAGCTATTGTCTATGATGAAACCAAGGGAGTAGAAGAACAAGCTAACCTAATCGCGGAAGATATCATTTCTAAAGTAAATAATTATGATGTCTGCGATAAAGGAAGTGGCAGCATTAGAAAAGCCAAATATAGCGATTTCGCTATCTTAATTGATAAGAAGAAACAATTCGATATCTTTGCAAAAGTTTTCTCTAGTTATCATATTCCATTAAAGATTACATTCGATAAATCCATATATGACTATGATGTAATCATCTTATTAAAGAATCTATTGTCTTTAGTTTATGAAATAGATAAAGACCCACTTGATATAGATAGGTTAAAACATCTATATGCATCTATTTCTAGAAGCTTCCTTTATGAATATAACGAAGAAGAAATATATAATTCCATAAAGAACAACACTTTCTTCGATAGCGAACCTTTTAAAGCTGCGAAAAAATTATCTTCTTTAAAATCTAGCCTTTCTTTATCAGAAATAATTAAAGAGATAATATTCTCTTTCCCTTTATTAGAAGGATTATTAAAACAAGATAATATAAAAGCCAATCTAGAACAAATTATCAACTTCCTTTCTAAGGCTATATCTAGCGAGAAACTAAATTATTCTATCAAGGACTATATCGATTATTTTGATTCAATCGATAAATATAATAACAAGATTACAATTGGCTCTCCTGAAGTTAATGGGGATCTAGTATCTTTGATGTCGATTCACGCTTCTAAAGGACTTGAATTCCATATTGTCTATCTTCCTTGCTTAGGTTCTAAATTCAAAAAGAGTGGGGGTAAGCCATATTTTAATAAAGAAGTAGGCATTGTATTCCCTATAATCTCTTCGTTTTTAAGAAAGAAAAAGAATTACCTAACTGATCTAGCCTCTTATTATGAAGATAAAGAAGACATATCAGAAAGAATGAGGCTTCTTTATGTTGCCTTTACTAGGGCGATGGAATCTTTGATATTGATGATTCCTTCTTCTAAATCTAATTTTGTTATTAAAAGTATTGAGATAGAGCCAGAAGAGAAATACGAAAGTTTCCTTTCTTTTGTCTCTAATTCGTTATGTCTAAATAATTCTAGGCTAGATTTATCTATTCCTGAAACTAAAATAGAAGCGACCCCTGTAGCGATTAAACAAGAAAATATAGATATAAAATTAAAGACATTTATTGCTCCTAAACCAACATTGATACCTGCTAGACCATCAAAGAAAGATAGCTATATCAAAAATTATGATAGCCTTCTTTATGGAACTAAGATGCATAGATATCTTGAGGTAACTGATTTTGCTTCTAGGGATTTATCTTTTATCCATAACAAATATGAAAGAGAAAAGATAAAGAATGTATTAGATTTACCTATATTCCTAGATGCATATAAAGGTAAAAGGTATTGCGAATATAGCTATATTGATCCAAGGGACGGCAAACAAGGTAGCATCGATATGTTTATCGTATATGATGACCATATAGATCTATTTGATTATAAATCCAATAACATCGATGACCCTAGCTATGATAAGCAGGTTTTAGCGTATTCTTCTTACCTAGAATCTTCATTTAATAAGAGGGTTGATTCTTATTTATTATCTATTTCTAAATGCAAATTAAGGAAGATAGAGGGTTAACCCAAGTGTAATTATGAAACGTTAAAATCAATCATTGGGCACAAGCTGATCTCTTAGTCAAGCGAACCCTTTAGCGTTTTAATTTTCACCAATTTTGGTGATTTTTATCAAACCACTAACAGAATTCTAATTAGTTTAAAGCCTAATCACTTATTAGGCTTAGGCTTTTCATAGTAATTCGGATAAATAAGTTCTATTTCTTTGTGCAAGTTATTAATTTCCTTTTTGGTATATGAACTTTGTTCTCCCCAAAGAGACCAACTTTTTTTATATAGCCAAATTTCTATTAAGATTGTAGACAGAAGCAACATAGAAAGAATAATCCAATAGATTACTATAAGAACAAAGTGTTCAGCCTGAATAACCTCTAATACCCAAATAGCAATGCCTATTCCAATGTTAACAAACGAGGTTGTGTAGAATATGATTAATTCAATCGCCAATGGTTTGATGTGCCATGGTATAGACCAATAATTGTTCTTGTTGAAAAAAAGATGATGCATCCATGAATTGGGCTTAAGCATTGTTTTTTAAACAATAATGATGATTCGATGTAATTCAGTTTGGTTGTATCTATTGTAAATCGCAGTATTCCCAACAAAACGAAACCAAATTCAATAGCAAAATATACCATAGAATCATATTATAAAAATAAGTGCCATAATTCAACTTTTAATAAAGCTTTATGGCACTTATAATGTAGAAATTCAATAATTAAAATCTGCAGAATAACCAATTGGCGAATTCGCTAATGCTAGAATATATAAGTGAAGAAGGGATGCTATTAATCGCAGCTTCCTTGCTCATGAATGCGTAGTTGCTCCATTTCTCCTGGACCAATATAAATCCATGGAATTGAACGACTTTGTTTGGCTTTAATGTCTTGGAAGTGGATACTTCTCCAGTGGAGTTTTTCCTTATCTTGCAATCGAACTTTATTTTCCATCATCCATAAGTTCTGCATCTACATTGTCATATGTCCTTATTCTTTCACTTAGAATGCCAGGAATAAGCACGATATTTTGTAATAGAAGAATTGATACAAGAATTATAAAGAAAGTACTTAACTGAATTTGCCTAAGTCCAACCATTATGGCGTCAACACTGTCCAAACAAATACCTATAATAATACCAAGCAAGAACCACCAATTCTTAGCAAACCATAACTTTGAATGGTCCCATGTTTCTAGAAAATAACTAACATTCTTCATTTTGACCCCCAATTAGTTTGATAATTGCCTCAAACCTATTTTGTTTTCATTATTCCAGTTCTTAGAAATGGCAGTTCAAAAGGTTTTTAGGAAGAGGCTTTTCTAGTATCAAGAAGAAATAAATTTTATTTCATACCTTTATTTAATTCTTATAGTAGAATAATCCTGATGGAAAATTTAATTGAGAAGGATAAATATTTTGCCTTATTAGCATCTCTAGGCATTAAAAGGGAATTAGATTACGAATATCTATATTCCTTATTTTCCTACGCGATGTCTGGATTAGATGAGATGAGAGGAGACAATCCTGTAGTAGCATCTATGGGTGTTAATCCTGTCTTATTAACTATTTATCTAGTAAATGAACACGCTTTCTATCTAAGGACACATAAAGATAAAAGCGAAGAAGAATTAAAAGCAGATATGCAATATGAGCAATTTATCGCCTCTATTGCAGTGGATAAATATTTTACCAATGAACATTTAGCCTATAAGATGGGCACTTTAACATCTAGGTTCTCTCCTGCTATGTCTACCCTTGATTTATATCTAAATTTTGTTTTGGGTATGTTAGCTAGATATAAAAAGAACGATCCTAAGCAAACATTATTAGTAGATGTCATGAATAAAGGCTTCCAGATGGCTAAATGTGTTGCTACTTTATTAGAAAGTGGATTTGAAACTGAAGCCTTCTCTACCTGGAGAACTCTTCATGAAAATGAATGCATCCTTCAATGCTTAGTCAAATACGGTCAAAAGGTCATAGATAGATATCTTTGCCACATGAAATATGCGATTGCTTTTAGAGGTGGCATTAAGGATAAAGAAGAAACTGATGCCGTCTTTGTTGAGATAAAGGAAAACATGAGGCAAATAGGGCTTAAGTCGAAAGACATGAAGCGTTATATCGAATATGGCTGGCTAACTGGAGTTGACAATGTCATGTCTATCCCTGATTTCAAATTCAATTTTAGGGATGGAGTGGAACGCGTTGCAGGATTAAGCGCCTATTCTAAAGTATATGAAATGTCTAGTGAAATTGCCCATTCATCTCCTTTATTGATATATTCAAAGAAGGACTATTTCTTCTCGATTACTTTATTAAATCTGTATGAATCATTTTTTAGGCTAGAGAAATTCTTCTCTTCTTTATATTTATCTAGCGTCAGCGAAGAAGAAAAACAAAGATACCTAAATATGAGAAATCTATATTATTCCGAATTAGTTTCCGCTTATAATGAACAAAAGGAAATATTTAAGTCTATTGGTAAATAATATATGGTGGATTCAGTAAAGGAATTAATTTTAAATATCCAAGATCCTACTCCAAGTGAGAAGAAACTTGCCAAAAAGTTAATTGGACTAGACATCAATGAAGTTGTCTATATGTCCATTACTGAATTAAGCGAGAAGATATCTTCTTCTGAGGCTACAATCCTTAGGTTTTGTAGAAAGATAGGATTCAAGGGATTCCAGGATTTTAAATTGGCTTTGTCTAGGGATATTGCCCTAAACCAAAAAAACGAAGACATGTCTGCAACATCTTCCTTCCTTGCTAGCATTTCTAAATCATTAGAAAAATCTAGTGATTCATTAGATGAAGAAGATATAAATACAGTCTGCAAGAAAATGCTAAATTCAAGAAGGCTATGTGCCTTTGGGGTTGGATCTAGCTATGTTGCTCCTTTGTTTTTAAAGCAAAGGTTATTAACAGTAGGCAAATTAGTCTTAGCAGATGAATCTAGCCATACCATGACTGCAATTGCATCCAATTTAAATAATAAGGATGTAGTTTTATGTTTTTCGGTATCTGGAGCCACTAAAGATATACTTGATGTAGCTAAAATTGCTAAAAGAAGTGGGGCGTATATTGTTTCTATTACTTCTTATCCTTCTTCTCCATTAGGCAAATTATCCGATATGATTTTTAATGGTTGCTCAAAAGAAGCTTCGGCCTATAGAGGTAGCCTTACTCACTGCATGGGTCAATTATTTATCGCAGGTATCTTAGCGGAAAGCTGTGTTTCCATGTTAGGCAAAGAAGGGGAAAAGATAGCGTTCAAGACTATCTCTGATTTCTCTGATAAATTGATTTAGTTATGTTTAATCCATTTATTTCTATTGTTAATATGTTCTTACTAGGATAAAAAAGAAAATGGAGTGGCGCTAATTAATTATGTCTATGCTTCTAATGCTAAAAAACGTAATAATGTAGTCATTAAAAACCTATATGACAACGATGCTTTCAATAATTCTCCTGATACGAAAGAAATATTCGGATTAAAGGATTTGTTTCCTACCAAAGAGAATATTAAATAATATCTAGCTTTTTAAAGTCTATATTTTTTACAAGTTGTCAATTATTATGAAGATGTGATTATTTTTAATGAAAACTTTTTTCAAAATGTTGTTTAATATATATGAAATTCATACAATTAATGAAAAGGAATTTCGGAATATGAAGACAATTGGAATTGATGTTGGTGGAACTACCATAAAAGGTTCTAGATTCGATGAATTCGAAAAAGAAGAAGTTAGCGCTTCTATTAGGACTGAGAAACAAGATTTCTCTATTTTCGTAAACAATATGTTTTCTTTAATCGGAAAGCTTATTGATCCTGAAGTTAAAGGAATTGGGATTGTCTCGGCTGGTGATATTAATCTTGACCATGAATCATATGGCAATGTTATTAATATCCCTTGCTTAAAAGAAAAAAGCCTAGGCAAAGAAATCGAAAAGAAATTCAATTTACCAGTCTATATTGAAAATGATGCAGTAGGTGCTTTAGTAGGTGAAGCTTCTTTAAGAAAAGAAAAGAATATAGAAATGCTTACCTTTGGTACAGGTATTGGTTCAGCTTGTCTAATAGATGGTAAGCCATATCACGGGGATCCTTATGATTTTGGTCATGTCGCTTTATCTAGAAATGGATATAAATGCAAATGCGGGAAAAGAGGATGCAGCGAAGTATATCTTTCTGCGATCGCCTTATGGAAATTAGCCTGCAAAAGATATAGACACAATATTGAAGTAACTGAATTAATGGACGCTTATAGAAATGGGGATAGACTCGCCCATTCTATCATTGATGAATATTCTTTCTTATTGAATAAATTATTAGGAATAATTGATAAGAAACTAGCCCCAGAAGTAATTATATTAGGTGGGGGATTAATGGGTTCTAGCGATGTATTTAAAGAGCATATAAAGAAATATAATGCTAAAATCGAATTTGCCACGATGGGTAATAAAGCTGGTGCCTTAGGTGCTTCAATACTTATTAGGAGGGAATTAGACAATGGAAGAAAAGTCAATTAAGGGTATTTCTAACGCCAATATATGTTTTAAAGATGAGATTAGAAAAGGAAGTGTTTCCATTTCTAATGAACATATATCTTCTTTTGATGATGGGGAAGGATATCTAAGACTAAAAGATGACTTATACCTTTGCCCTGGATTAATCGATGAACACATACATGGGTGCCTCGGATTTGATGTAATGGATGCAAAGATGGAATCCATCCAAGGCATGGCTAATGCTTTAGTTAGAGAAGGGGTTACTTCGTTTCTAGCTACTACAATGACTGAAAGTGAGCCTAGAATTAATGATGCTTTAGTTAATGTTGCTTCTTTTATGGAAAACCAAAAAGAAGGTGCGACTGTATTAGGAATCCATCTAGAAGGACCTTTTATTTCTAAAAAATATAAAGGTGCCCAAGATGAAAATAATATC
Organism: Candidatus Alloenteromonas sp.; assembly: GCA_052273085.1. Classification (GTDB taxonomy): domain Bacteria; phylum Bacillota_I; class Bacilli_A; order RFN20; family CAG-826; genus Alloenteromonas. The sequence goes on along the minus strand of DAVZIW010000024.1, from coordinate 4,150 downwards.
CTTAAGCCAAATGTAGATAAATTCATTTCCTTTCAAGAAAAGGCTAAAGGGAATATCAAATTAGTTACTTTTGCCATTGAAGAAGATGATGGATCTTTCTTAGATTATCTAGTCAAGACTAATGTGGTGGCTTCTATTGGACATAGCGCTTCTAATGCTTCTACTTTACTTAACGGCATTAATCATGGGGCTAGATGCATTACCCATTTATATAATGCACAGTCTCCATTTACCCATCATGAATCTGGAGTAAGTGGGGTAGCTCTAGCAGATCCAAGACTCTATACCGAATTAATCGCTGATTTCTTCCATTCAACAAAAGAATCAGTCAAGATTGCTCTTGATTGCAAAGGAAAAGAAAGACTAGTTTTGATATCAGATTCAACTGAAGCCAAATATCTTCCTGCTGGAAATTATTATCTAGGTTCAACTCCGATTGTATCGGATACAAATGTTGCTAAATTACTAAATGGAACAATCGCAGGAAGTGTACTTAGATTAGATAAAGCCTTAAGGAATATATCTTCTATATCTAATATCTCCTTTGTAGATGCGATTAGATTAGCATCCTATAACCCTGCCTCAAATCTAAGATTAACTGATAGAGGTGAGATAAAAGAAGGTTATTATGCTGATTTTGTCATCATGGATAAAGACTATAATGTCTATGCGACTATAGTAAAAGGTAAACTAATTTATACTAGTAATGAATTTAATCCATTTTTAAAATAAATATATAAAGGAACAAATATTATGAAAATTATCGAATTTGAAACAAAAGAAGAATTATCTGCCTATGCTGGCGAACTACTTTTTGATTTACTTAAAGTCAAAAAAGATGCAATTCTAGGTTTGGCCACCGGCTCCTCCCCATTAGGTTTTTATGATTATGTATCTTCTACCTATAAAGAAAATGGTATCTCTTTTAAAGATGTTAAATCATTTAATCTAGATGAATATGTAAATTGTCCAATCGAAAAAGAAACATATAGATATTTCATGAATGATAATCTTTTCTCTAAGATCGATATTGATTTATCTAATACCCATTTCCCTTCCAAGGCCAATCCTTCTAGCTATGATGAAGAAATAGAAAAAGCAGGTGGAGTTGATTTCCAATTATTAGGAATTGGAAGGAATGGCCATATCGGATTTAATGAACCATATACTCCATTTGATAGCAAGACCCACCTAATTGAATTAACCTCCTCTACTAGAGAAGCTAATGCTAGATTCTTTAATAACGATATCAATATGGTTCCAACCCATGCCGTTTCTATGGGTATCGGAACTATATTAAAGGCTAAGACAGTTGTCTTGATTGCTAATGATCCAACTAAGAAAGAAGCTATCCTTGGCCTAAAAGCAGGTAAGGAAGATATATCTAACCCTGCAACAAGCTTAGTAAACCATTCTAATTGCTATATCTTAATTACCAAATCAGTTCTTGAATAATTATGAAAGATTATTTTAAGGAAAACGCCTATTCCTTATTTTCTAAACCTTTTTGCGCTTGCAAAGAGGCTTTTATCAATGTTCATAGGATTCTTAATTACCAAATACCTAAAGATAAGACTTTAGAAGAAGTAATCATGGAGACTACCTTATGGACTCATCCTGATACTAATCTAAGTTTTGATTTGCTTGAATCCGAGCAAAAGAAACACCAGGTATATTATCCATATGAAGATTCTAATTTAGGATTATTCTTTTTTAATGTCCCTAATCCTAAAGGAAGTGTCTTATTAGTACCAGGTGGGGCTTATGGATTAGTATGTACTTATCCAGATGGCTTTGCTAAAGCTAAAGATATATTAGCCATTGGATATAATTGCTTCGTCATTATGTATAGGACTAATGTTGAAGCAAGTTTTCCTAATGTCATTGTCGATTTTAGGAAGGCAATGGATGTAATTTATGATAAAAAGAATAATTTTGAATTAGGCGAAAAAGTAATCTTAATGGGATTTTCGGCTGGAGGACATCTAGCTTCTTTAGTATGCAGAAAAGATATTGCATCTACTTATGGCATCCCTAGGTTTAAATATCTAGTTTTAGGTTATCCAGTCATAAGTCTAGAAAATAATACCCACATCGAAACTAGAAATTATTTCCTAGGTAAATATAAAGACGATCCTTATTACCAACATTATTTCTCTACATCTAATTTTATAGATAAAGATTATCCATATACATTCCTTTGGAGATCAGAAGATGATCCTAGTGTTCCTATCTCTAATTCAGATGAATTTGATTTAGCCTTAAAGGAAAAGCAAGTACCCCATATATATAAAATCTATCCTGGAAAGACACATGGGCTAGATATGAATCTAAATAAATCTAGGTATTGTTGGATTAATCCTGCCTTGGATTTCTTTGATAAAAATCCTAGATAAAATCTAAATGAAAAGGAGGGTAACCCTCCTTTAGTTTTTATTATTTATCAAACGTCCGCGTAGCAGCTGCCGCCGATAAATTCCCTCATCAAGGAATTTGATGGAACCCATCCTTCATCCATATCGACGAAGAATTTAAGCATTCTCATTAATCTAGTCGCGACTGGGAAATTAATTGATTCTTTATCGATTTGCTGTAGTAATGGCAAGGCATATTTCTTCATGACACTTAATTCATATGGAAGCATGGAATTATAGACATAATCGCTTCCTTCTTGGGTATCATAAATCCATTTGAATTCGCCTTTTCTAACTGAAGGCCACATGGATATAGTTTCTTCAGCAGAAGAATTCCTGAACTTGAAGTCCCTGACTATACGCCTGATTAATCTTAAATCAGTCAAGGAAACTGGGTTATGGTCATCAAGGTTAATCTGGGCTTGTGGGGCGATGAATATCTTGAATTTATTTGATTTAGGGATATCGATTGTAAGCCTATCATTTAAGGCGTGGATTCCTTCAATGATTATAGGTTCCCCTTTATTTACCTTAAGTAATCTTCCTGGAACACTTTTGCCAGATTGGAAATCAAATCTAGGCAACTGGACTTCTTCCCCATTAATTAAATCAACCATGTTTTGGTTAAATAATGGGATATTGAGTGCCTCGATTGATTCTAGATCTGGAGATCCATCTTCATCTAGAGGTATCTTGCTTTTTTCTAGGTAGTAGTCATCGATAGAAATCCTAACAGGCTTAATTCCCCTGGAAAGGAGTTCAATCCTAAGCCTATTGGCAAATGTAGTCTTTCCTGAAGAAGAAGGGCCTGCAACACAAATCAAGGATATATCATCGATGGAATCTTCGATTAGTTGGCCCAATTCGCAAAGCATCCTATTATGTCTAGCTTCGCATATATTGATGAATTCGCTTGGCCCTCTTTCCTTGATGGATTTATTGATGTCTGCAACAGTAGAAGTACCAACAATCTTAGCCCAGTCATGGCTTTCTTTTAAGGTTCTGCCAAAAGTAGGGGCATCTTGGAATGGGGGTATTTTCCCATCATATTCGCTTCTAGGATATTGAAGGAGGAACCCAGGGGCATATAGCCTTAATTTATAATCCTTAATATATCCAGTAGAAGGAACCATATGGCTATACATATAATCTAGATAGCCATCGCATTCATATAGGTGTACTGTCTTTTCTGGACGATACTGAAGAAGTGCTAGCTTATCTTGATAACCTAATTCCTCATAGATTCTAGAAGCTTCTTCATTGCTAACTACCATTCTTTTTAATGGGAAATCAGACTTAACAATGTTATCGATTTCATGATTAATACGAAGTAGCATTGCCGTATTAGCGACATATCCTGGGGTCAATAAGTGGATAGATAAACACCTAGAGACGTTATATGCCAATCTAATCTTTAATTCTGGATAGCATCTTTTAAATGCCATCGAGACGATATAACGCAAAGATGCTTCATATGTCTTTATTGAATCCCTATCCTTAACAGTAAGGAATTCAACTTCGGCATCATAATAAACTTCATATGTGAGTTCTCTAACTCTGTTATTAACTTTGGCGACGACATATTTCTTGTCTGGATCTTTATCTCCTAGGATATCTAGAAGGGAAGTTTTCTTTTCATATTCTCTAGTCTCGCCGTTTACTTTTATCTTGAATGTCATAATTACGTATTATCTAATCGTACCCGGATATGTGATTAGATAACAATTCCTTTCCCG
>DAVZIW010000023.1:0-15885 GCA_052273085.1 Candidatus Alloenteromonas sp. | reverse complement strand
GACTGCTTTTAGGTACTCTTTATATCCATCATTACCCTTTTTAGCTTGATAGATATTCGCGAACCCTTTTAACCTAAATAACCCTGCATCATCCTCGTTATTATCATAATAATAGTTATAGTCATATTTATCTTTAGGGGCATAGCTAAATGCCCAGGATGTAGTCTCTAGGATCTTGCTATCATAAGTCAAATAGAAATAGGGGTTATCTAGATAGCTATTCTTTACTAGCCATCCCCCGTTTCTAGTTGCGCTTTTTGGGGCGAATAAATCTTTATCGATATTATCATTCCATCCAATTAAAGTAATCGCATGGGCTACCCCGTTTTTTATATCCTTATCGTTATAATAATATTTGGTTCCCCCATCATAACTAGTAGAAGCGGTTACGGCCCCATATTTAGCAATTGCTTGTTTTATTTCGTTAATCCTATCTTCATTATTTAATCCAGATGATATCAGGCTTGCTTCTTCTAATCTATAAAGTGAATTAGTATAGACATCTATAGCAGGCTTATCTCCTCCTATTGGACCTTGCCACATGCTTAATATAGGTGGGGTATTGCTAATTGAACCCTGGGCATTAAGCCAATCGGTAGACTTGCTATAGGATTGGTTATTACCTAATGGATCCATGTTTCTATAAAATCTTCTATACGCAAGGGCTTTTGGATTTAGTTTTAATCTATCTTTATTAATCAGTCTATTTTTTAATATAGAAGCCTCGCTAGCGTTTATTGAAGAATATGCCCAACATAGGTTTGCACTTCCTTGATCTTGAACTGGAGTCAATTCAACTCTAGGATCGAAGTTATCTAATTTGATTATTTCATTTATATCAGAATAAAAAGAAGATGAACTTGCTTCTAGGGTTAGTTTATTGGAATTTATATAACCAATAGATATTCCTAGTAAGGTTACTATGCTTGTTATTAATGTAATTAATCTAATTCTTTTCATTTTGGTAGTAAGGCAAGACATTTTATAGATTAGATTTATATAGTTGCAAGTAAGGTGCATTAAATTAGATTAAGAAGAATCTTAATTAATAACATATATGAGTGAAAGTTATCTGAATTAGGTTTTTTAGGATGATGTAGACATAAAGATCCCATTTGCTATTTGTTTACTTAGTATTTATGATTGCTAGCAGGTTCAAAAAAAGGAAACTGAATTTATAACAAAAATGCAAATTAGGAACGGATGTGACTTAATCATGTTTACATTTACACATCGCGTTATTTATAAGGACCAGCTATATGGATAAACAAGAATATTTATCAAATGAATACTTAAAGTATCTAGACAATATGGATAAAGAAGGAGTGATGGATACTATAACGCCATTAATAAAGCGATTGTCTTCTTATACCTTAGAAAAGATTATTGAAATAAATAATGCCGGTATCGAGCCTTATTATTTAGCCAACAAGGAAGAATTGCTGGAACAGCTATTCCAAATTGAAACTGTTGAAATGTCAGGTCGGGTAAGTGAATGCTATCATGGTGACTATGATTATGAAAGATCTTTAGATGCTGCCAATGTTCATTTCTTTACCAATATTGTTTTGCTTTTGGTTGCCTTATACGATCAAGGCAAAAAAGAAGAAGCGTATAGAATTGCTCAAAAGCTATATGCGATAGACTTTGATTGTGGTTATCATAACGAATATAACGATTACGTTGAATATGAAATTTATTCTATTGAAGATGTTTATAATGAGTTGGAATGTAAGGATATAACAAGTAGAGTTATGGATATTTATAAAGAGTCACAACTCTATTTCGACCATGCATGAAAACACATAAATTATTTACTTGTTTATTTTATTGGCAGTACTTCATATTCCCAGTAGTTGTTCTTCAGTCCCGACAAGAATGGCAACCATGTTTTTGTATTGGTCAATCGCAAGGAAGATGCAACGCTTACTTTTGTTAGCCCCCCTTTGGTTGCTTCCATAGTGAATGGCCAATTCGTCGAAGCTGGAGAACCCAAGCCTTTCGAGGCATTTTCGGTTCTCGACTTCTGTGCATAGTTCCTTGAACGATGCGCCGTTCAGCCCAAACACATAGCTATGTTGGGTGGCGGATATAATTTTGGGCATATAAAAAACCCTTTCTGCCTTTGGTACGATCGTTACTACAGGGTGTTTGCGAACAAGTTGTCATAACGACCGTACCAAAGGTCTTGTTCGCGCTTAAATTATATCACAGATGGGCTTTGTTTTCTTTATCACCAATTTGGTGTGTTGCTAGAAAAATATTAAATAACTTTTAGGATAGTGTGTTTACAAAAAAACGCCTGATTTTTCCAGGCGTCTTTGACTACATTTTAAATAAATCTGAATAACTACCGGTACCTACTAATGTAAGTATTAGAACATCGTTTTGGATTGAATAGACCAATAACCAATCTGGTTGGATGTGGCATTCTCTAAAACCTTTTAATTGTCCTTTTAGCTCATGATCTTGTAGTTTTTGATCCAAGGTGCCGCCATTCCTTAGTGTGTCTATCACATCGTCTAAAAGCGACATATTTTGCCACGCTTTTTCATCAACTTGTAATTTTTCTTAAAAGCTGATGTTAATTTGACTATAAACATTTAATCTTCGAGAGCTTTTTTCAAATCACTCATATTGGTATAGCCGGGAACGTTAGGGTCATTAGCTATGCGTTTTGCTTCTGAGGCGGCGGCAAGTAACTCCTCGGAATACTGTGGAACTTCAATGGCAAAAGGAATGCCGTTCCTTAAAACGCATTGTTTAAGATAAATGTTTATGGCGCAAGACATATCCATGCCGAGGGAATTGAACAATGCGACGGCCTGTTTTTTTAATTCGGAATCAATACGAATTTGAGTTGGTGTTGTAGACATAATTTTTCCTCCTTGTTAATATTATATACAATTGCAATACGTTGTCAATATAACGTATACCAAATTGGTATCTAATAATATCATCTTAATAACTTTAGTAGGAAATTCATTGAAGTAATATAAGTAAAAGTTCTCTGATTAATGTAGTTTTTAGGATTTTTCTATTCTTAATTTAGACAAAAATATTCCCTTTGTCCTTTTTATGCCTTACTTAAGCATAGATATACCTTTTATCCGTATAATGCCTAAGTTCAAGCAGGAGGAACACATGAATAAAAAGTCGTTACGTGCGCTTATCTATTCTTTAGGTCTAGTAGGTGCAGCAACTCTTTCTGGATGTGTAGATTCAAATAATGGATCTAGCATCGAGAACTCACCTGAATCAAGCGATAAAGTCGATTCAGAAAAGAAGGCTTTCTTATTAACTATTGAAGGAAGCAAGATTAAAGGGGAAGTAGTTACCATCATCATTAAAGACGAATTAAATGAAGTCGTCGAAAATGCCTCGGTTAGAATTATCGAAGGTGAATCCCTAGTTAGCTTAAACGGCAATCAACTTACTTTAATCGAAGTGGGTCATGTAAAGATTGAAGTTAGTAAAGTTGGCTTTGCTAGCAAGGAACTTGAATTTGATATCGAGGACATCCCTTTGGCAAAAATGAATGTTACTTTCGAAGGAAAATTTTTTCATGGGGAGACCGTTGGGGTAGTTATTAAAGGAATTGATGGGAATATTATCGAAGATTGCCATATCGACATTATAAAAGGTGGGGATTTTGCCTATGCTAGAGGCAACAACATCATCTTATTAGATAGTGGTGAAGTATCCGGAATCATTTCTAAAGAAGGATATGAAGATGTTCCGTTTTCATTTACCTCAAAGGCAGTGACTAGAATTAAAGACATCAAGGAAAATATCAATGAATATAATGGCAAGCTAGTTACTGTAAGAGGAAAAATCAGTGCCTGTTATTCAAATACTTTCTATTTGATGGATGGAAAGAATGGGTTCTATGTCTATAACATGAATGCCCTTGATAGCACTTATGAAACCGGTGACGGATTCAAAGATAATAAGGTTATCTATAATGAAGCCGTATTGGTAACTGCGATTGTCGATAATGGAAGTTATGGCCTTCAATTGGCAGGTAATTACAAAGGGGATTTTATTCCAGAAGGCAGGGTATACAAGTCTAACATGACTGTTAATGAGCCTATATGTTATGAAATAAATAAGGAAAGTGACTTATTAGGATTAAATGCTGCCCCAATTCTAGCGGGTTCAAGAATCAAGGTTACTGGGAAATATATTAATGGAGATTTCTCTAGCGTTGAGCAAACTGGTGCGAAAGACGCTATATTTGATTTCCAATACGGATCCGTCCCATTCCAGGCCAAATTCAATAAGAGGGGTTCGTTAGAGACTGTTAAATCCTATTGGAATAAAGAAAAGATTGAAACAGGCGATTATGTTTCCATCGAAGGCAATTTTACTAATTACAAAGGTACCATCTCTATCGATTTGACTGACGAAGGCACTAAAATCCATAACGAATCAAAAGACAAGAATAATATCATCGTTACTTCTAGCGAATCTAGTGTGGAGGTTGGTAAATCCATTACCTTAACTGCGACTTTGCCATCTGGAATGGAAGGGGAACCTACATTTGAAATAATCAAGGGCAAAGACAATGCGACTTTAGAAGGAAATACCTTAACTGGCAAGAAGGCTGGGCAAGTAAATGTAATCGCTAAGCTTAATGATAAGACCAGTATGCCTATCGAAATAATTGTTACCGAAGGCTCTTATTCTTCCATAAGCTCGATTAGGGATATGGCAGTCGGGGCTGAAGTTATTGCGGTCGGCAAGATTATTGGTTTCTATAAGAATGGCTTTGTTATCCAAGATGACACTGGATACCTTTACTGCATTGTTGAAAATGATTTCTATCCACATGAAATAAAACTTAACGATACGGTCAAGGTGAATGGCGTTCGTTATGATTACCAAAAGAGGTTAATTCCTACAATTAATCAAGTAACTTTTGAGGTTGCTTCTAGTATTGATGTTAAGACCGAATATAGCAAAGTAACCCAAGCCGACTTCAAGAACTTCACTGAAGAAGAATTAAAATATGGAAAGGCTGTTGAGGTTGAATTATCTGTTGATAAATTCAATAAGACTAACGGGATATTGAATGGATCTGGGTATTTCACTATCGATCCTAGCGATGCTGCTGGCACTGGATATTATTTCTTCTCTTGGGGAAACGATAAATACCTGCAAGCACTTACTACATCCATAGTTAAGGCAGTTGTTTATTATAAGACTACTAAGCCGAGCGGCTTCCCAAGCTATGTATTAATGGTAACGGAAGCTAAGGAGAAGATAGTCAATCCAGAAACACTTACTCTTCAATTGGAAAATAGCCAGGTCGATAACCAAGACCCTACCTTAAGCTCATCTAAAACATTTGCCTCTATTGAAGTTAATCCCTTCGGCGCTTCTAAGAAGTATGTTGAACTAGTGGCAATCGAAGGTGCTGATTTAGTCAAGATTGAAACATATTCTTTTGGTGAAGGCCGTGATTTCAAGATTACTGCCATGAATAATCCTGGTGTAGTCAAGTTACAAGCCCAAACAAAAGATGGTAAGGTTAAGTCCAACATTGTTGAATTAACTATCGTGCTATATGTGCCTGGGGTTTCTAACTAGTTCAATATAAATCCTATTAACAGGGTGGGCGAATAACTCATCCTGTTTTTTAGTTTCAAAAGTTCTGGAAAAGTTGCAATCTAGCCTACTAAAACTATTGGAAGAGTTGGAAATAGTTTTCTAAAAAAGGTTCAAAATGAGCTCTGCATGGTTAAAAATAGCAAATACAGTCAATGGATACAAACTTCCGCAAGAATATAATAAAATGCTCATCAGAAGCGGATGTAACTTAATTAAGTTAGTTATTTATGTGATTATGTTTATTTAGTAGGAACTACCAATATGGATAAACAAGAATATTTATCAAATGAATACTTAAAATATTTAGACAGCATGGATAAAGAAGGAGTGATGGATGCTATAACGCCATTAATAAAACGCTTGCCTTCTTATATCTAGAAAAGATTATTGAGATAAATAACGCTGACATTGAACCTTATTATTTGGCTAATAAGGAAAATTACTAGAACAGCTGTTCCGAATTGAAACTGTCGAAATGTCGGGCTTGGTAAGTGAATGTGATTATGGCGACTATGATTATGAAAGAACTCTAGATGATGAAGATGCTTCTTTCTTTACATATATTGTTTTGCTTTTGGTTGCTTTATATGATCAAGGCAAGAAAGAAGAAGCATATAGAATTGCCCAAAACCTATATGCGATAAAATTTAATTGCGGCTATCATAACGAATATAACGACTGTGTTGAAATGAAAAATATTCCACTGAAGACGTTTATGCTGAGCTAGAATGCAAGGATATAACAAATAGAGTTAGAGACATTTATGAAGAGTAATTGGTTTAAACACGTTTTGCTACATTAGCCATTCCCTTGCTTGTTTTAAATTTGCGTATTTTCTTTTGCTTGTTGTATAATCTAATGAAAAAAAGTGCAAGTTCTTGCAAAAAAAGAGAATAGACAATGATATTCAATAGAGATAAATACCTTAACCAACTGATTGAAGCGAAAGAAAATGGCTTTCCAAAAGTAATAACCGGTATAAGAAGATGTGGTAAATCATATTTGTTAGATACGATTTATAGAGAGTATTTGGAAAATAGTGGCGTTAATCCAAAAAATATTGTCTACATTGATTTAGAAGATGCATTGAATTACAAATATTGGGACCCATTATATTTATATGAATATGTTTTAGACATCTCGAAGGGTAGAGAAGGTGTTGTTTATGTCATGATTGATGAGATACAACACGTATATAAAATTAAAAATCCAAATTTAACTAACGGGGATCATATAAAGGCGAAAGATGATAACGAAGATGCCATTTCTTTTGTTAATGTAATACTTGGACTATCTAAAAAGATGAACTTGGATGTATATGTTTCTGGCAGTAATTCCAAAATGCTATCAAGCGACATCGCTACAGAGCTAAGAAATAAAGAGACTGAAATTAAAGTCGAACCACTATCTTTTAAAGAATTTTTAGATGCTACTAAATTAGAGCCGGAAGCAGCACTAAATGAATATATGTTTCACGGTGGAATGCCACTTTCGTTGTATGAAAAAAATGATGTCAGTAAGGAAGAATATTTGCTAGATTTGATAAAGAAAACATATATAAAAGACATTATAGAAAGAAAGGGCTTTAGAAACGAGGAAGCAGTGAGGGAAGTTCTTAATCTTTTGTCTAGTTGTATCGGTCAATTGATCAATTCTTCTAATATAGCGCACTATTTCGAAAGCATTAAAAAGCAGAAAATAGACAACCGAACAGTTCAAGACTATATTGATTCATTCATAGATTGTTTCTTAATTAAAAAGGCCGAGAGGTATGATATTAGGGGCAAGGCAAAAATAGGGGCTCAATATAAATATTATTTTTCTGATCTTGGTTTAAGAAATGCGTTGCTTGACTTTTTGCATTCTGATAACGGATCTTTGTTAGAAAATGTAATTTATAATGAACTTATTTATCGTGGTTTTAATGTAGATATTGGTATTATTGAAACAAGCGAACCAAATAAAAATGGCAACTACGTAAGGAAACAACGCGAAGTTGATTTTATAGCGACTAGAGGAAGCGAGAAGTATTATATTCAGTCTGTCTTTTCACTTAATTCTCAAGAAGTTTATTTCAGAGAAAATGAATCGATAAGCAAAATTAGTGATTTTAACAAAAAAATAATTGTCGTTAGAGATCCGATTACAATTAGAAGGGACGAAAAAGGAATTGAAACAATCGGAGCTGTTGAGTTCCTTTTGAATGAGAGCCATTTGGGATAACTACTGTTATTAATCGTTGGTTAAGAAAAAGACTGCTTTGCAGTTTTCCTTATTTTATATTGCTTTTTACTTGCAGTTTTCCTTATTTATTGCTAGATTTTACTTGCAGTTTTCCTTAAGGAGTTCTTTATGTTAAGAAGAAAAATAGAAGAAAAGTTACAATTTTGGTTTGAAAATAGAAAACAAGCTCTCCTTGTAAAAGGGGCTAGGCAGGTAGGAAAGTCCTATTCTATTGAGCATTTTATTAAAGAAAAATTCGAGAATGTCATCAAAATTGATTTTTCTAAAAGGACTGATTTAATTGATATATTTGCTTTGTTAAATGATTCTGATGACTTATTGCTCCGTTTATCTATAGTCGCAGGGGATAAAATGGTTGAAAACAAAACCGTGATCTTTCTAGATGAAATTCAACTTGTTTACCGAAGTAGGGATAAATTAAAAAGCAAAGGCGAATTGCCTAGCAAATCTCAAGATATCATCAGTGCGATGAAATCATTAGTTGCTAAAGGCCAGTACCGTTTTATATTGAGTGGCTCCTTGCTGGGCGTTGCAATCAAAGACATTAATCTTAATCCTACAGGATATATGGACGAATATAATATGTATCCTTTGGATTTCGAAGAATTCTTATGGGCTAAAGGAGTTGGGGAACAGGCGATTAATTACCTTAAGAATTGCTTTGAAAAAAGAGTCCCTGTTGATAATTCAATTAACGAGATGTTTCTAAAATATTTTAGGGAATATGTACTAGTTGGCGGCATGCCTGAAGCTGTTGATGCATTTATTAATAAGAATAATCTATATCTAGTAAACGAAGCCCAAAGCCAAATAGTCAATAGATACAAAGTCGATATTACAACCTATATCAATGACGAGGGATTAAAGTTAAGAGTTAGAGATATCTACAATGCCATTCCGTCTCAATTATCTAGCAAGAACTATCGCTATATTTCTTCTAGGGTTATAGATAAACAATTTCTAAAAAACAATAATCTTGAAGACGAATTTTTATGGTTAGCCGCTGCAGGGGTGGCATTGCCAGTATTTAATGTTACTGAACCAATTATTCCTTTGGCGTTATCTAGAGAAAGAAAGACTCTAAAATTGTTCGATAATGATGTAGGCCTATTGATTTCTCAACTTGTTGATACCGGTATTAGAGAAAAACTTCTAAATAACGAAAAGGTAATTAATTACGGTGCACCTTATGAAAATGTAGTAGCGCAAGAATTGATTTCCCATGGTTTTGATGAAGAACTATTTTATTACAATTCGAAAGCGCATGGGGAAGTTGATTTTCTAGTTACGTTGAATAATGAAGTACTGCCTATCGAAGTTAAATCCGGAAAACTAAACGAACAGCAAGTTTATAATCATTCGGCATTAAACAATTTACTAAAAACATATAACCATCCCCTCGCGTATGTTTTTGGTGAGACTAATGTAGTTAAAGAAAATGATGCAGTTTATCAAATGCCTATTTATATGATTGATTTCATAAAGAAGTAGAGAAAACGGAAGACCCTTAAATGATAAAGTATCGCTTTTTTAACCTTTGATGTCTAAATTGGTTTTATGCTTTTTAATCTTACAAATTGCTGCCATATCCATAATCACTAACTAGTATTAGCGGGATTCTTTCGGTTTGGTTTTCTTAAGTAGGCAAGGGTCTACTTAAGGTTTATGTAAGTGCATCTATATTTGTGTTACTTGTTTATTTACTTTCTTCTTTTAATTTGACGTTGAGAGTATAAGGAATTTTGTGTAAACGTTTCCTAGTAAGATAACTAATTCTAATCACTTTTGATCAAAGTATTCGACAATTTCCCTCTAGCACCTAACCTTTCTCTTGCCGACCTTCTCGTTGTAATGGAGGGCCATTGATACCAGCCTCTTCTATAATGCCTCCTCACTGACGAACTGTATCTGCTTCTTCAGCATCAGCGCTACATCCCTAAGGGAAAGGCCTTGGCTATGCCGGCCTGCAGGTTTATCCTGTCTCGTGGCTTAGTCTTTTCTTTGGCATTTCGCCTCCTTTCCGGGTGGCGGCAACCCCATTATACCAACTGGTCCGCGGCCGCCGCGAACCCCTAGGGGTTTGGAAAGGATTTACGGATAACGGATCCGGGTCCGTTACAATGTGGCAATTCATTGGCTTCCTTGCAAATGCCAATCTTGGTGTTTTCGGAATTACCGTCATCAACTTGTTCAATCAAAAGAAATACCAAGCGTGATTCAAAATGCCGATTGTAAAATGACGCTATATAAAAATTGCAGGAATACTCAAAACATAGCGAATACATCCTATAAAATCTTCACCAAGGAAGAACTTTCGAAAAGAGATATCAAGGGTTTTGAGGTCGGAGATATTCCTAGAGCCATAAACTGTTCTAAGGCAGACGCATATGAAAGTGTGGCTAAAATGGTTACTTTTTTTAGAAATAAGGGCTATAAAGACATTGTAGTCCTTTCGACAAGGGAAGAGGGTGGCTCGGCTCTTTCTGAAAAAGCAAGAGGTGACTATTTGTTTATCAATGGGTTTAAGTGTCTTTTTACAACGTGCAGGAAATTCAAAGGCCTTGAAGCCGAAGCCGTAATTGTTGTGGATGTTGATGTTAACGTGTTGCTTAGTGACGACAAGAGGTTGCTATTTTATGTCGGAGCCTCAAGGGCTAAGTTCGATTTGGGAATTGTGTTTAATGTCGATGATGATGATTTCAAGGCTTTTCTTAAAAAGCGCAAGATGCAATTTCCTATCTTTAACAAAAATCTATTGTTTTCTGTATTCGGAACAGATTTGTTAGTGGATAAATAATTAACGCCTAGTAGTAATTTAAATAAATCTTAAAACCTAGTGTTATTCAATATTCTTGCTTTGTTATTGCCTTTTCTAGCCCTCCTTAATCAAATTTTATTTGTTATTTGGCTATTTAAGTTATAATAGCAACATGAAGAAGGGCTTTTTAATTGCCGTCATTCATACCCAATATATAAGTCGTAATAAAAATGAAAACCAGTCAACGTATATATTTACCATTCAAGAGGCTGATAGGGATACTAGGTTCCTTTGTCGGGATCATAGTGTGCTTTGTTTTTCTCTGGTGGTGGATTATTCCAGTCAACACAATTGTAACTAAAGGTCATCCGTTTTTTGTCCAAGAGAGATATGGTAAACATAAAAAAATTTTTAAAATGATTAAATTTAGATCAATGCGTTTAGATGCTAATCCAAATCTAGCCCCGAGCGATATGGATGAAAACAATCAAAAATCTATGGAAATAGGATTTGGCAAATTCTTGAGAAAAACTTCTTTCGATGAGACACCACAATTACTAAATATATTTATTGGACAAATGGCTTTTATTGGCCCAAGACCAGGAAGCGCTCATAACGAAGAATATCTTAGAGAGTGTAGAGAAAAATACACGCCAAACGCATACGATGTCAAACCAGGTATTAGTGGTTACGCCCAAATTAAGATGAAAAGGGAACACAACCCTGAATTCAAGGCTGAATGGGATCACAAATATGTTTTAAGAATGTCATTCTGGTTTGATGCAAGTATTTTCTTTTACACAATTTTAAAGTTGTTTGGTGCCGTGAAAGGAAGATGACATGCTCATTACTTTTATCATTCTATCCTTTAATAGTGGCAAAACAATAGAGAAAACTATTCAGTCGATTATCAATCAACGTATCGGTGATTTTGAGATTATTGTTTGTGATGGCGGCAGCAGTGATGATACAGAAAAACTGCTTAAAAAATATGATTCCGTAAAATTTGTTTCATGCCCAACAGCCTCTCCATCTGCACAATCTGAGTATGCCATCAAACAATCTTTAGGTGAGTATATTTCTTTTGTCGACAGTGATGACTATATTGCACCTTCATATTGCGAAAAAGTTTTTCCTGTTTTAAAAAGCATGAAGCCTGATATTTTAACTTTCAACTTCTTGATTGAAGCGAATGGGAAAATAAAAAAATATAGGCAAAAGAAAAAATTAAAGAGCGGTTTTTATTTCGGAGATAGGTATTTAAACGTAATTAAAGATGTTTATAGAAATATTGGAAGTATTTCAAGATGCTCTAAAATTGTCAAAAGAGAAATAGCAAAAAAAGCCTGTAAGTATTATAATTCCTCGGTTGAATCTCTTATGTGGGAAGATACTTTTTATACGTACCCAATATTTTTAATAGCAACAAGCGTTTATGTTAGTAATTTTTATTTGTATCACTATGTTATGAATAGTTCATCGATAACTCATAGCATTACTTACGATTTAGAAGTTCTTGATATCCTTGACAAGATTTTCGAACACCACGCAACCATTTTTGCATCCTTCAATAAGCTTAATCTATCAAAGCAGGTTTTAACTTTCCCTTTGTTGTCAATTTTAACGTTAATAAAACGCAAAGCCTTAGAATTTGATCATAAAGCTTTTAAGGTATTTTGCATAAAACTTTTTAAGAGCAATATTTGTCTGAAAATTCAAAGCCAGAAAGTGAAAACCACTAATTATTCATCGTTGGACAAAGTGTACGTACTTTTGCTCAAAATGCATATGTTTAATGCTTTTCGTTCACTATACCGAATCCAATCAAAATTGTTGTAAATATGGTCACATATATCGTTTTGTTTTTAATTATTAATGCAACCCTTCTAACCAATTTTATACCAAACAAAAAAATTGGGAAGATAACAGCGATAGCTGTTCCTTTGATATTTTTGTTATTAATGATGATATTTAGGGATTATTCAGTTGGCAATGACATTGTTGGTTATAAAGCTCAATTTGATAAATACTTGGGGGCGGCAAAGATGGGAGCCAAAAAAGATTACGGTTTCTATACAGCTTTGTATTTATTTGCCAAAGCATTTAAAAATTTTCGTGTTTTTCTTGCTTTTGAATATTTGATTTTTTATGTTGGGTTTGCCCTTTTTCTATATTTTTATTGTAAGAATATCCAAGTAGCCCTGCTTGTTTTTCTCTTTTCACCACTTTTTGAACTTTCTGTCTCTGGATTGCGACAAACATTCGGCATCGCACTTTGTTTATTCTCTATTATCGCTTTTTTGAAAATTAAAAAACCTTTTAATTATATTGTCTCTATATCGCTTTGGATTGTTGCTTGCACAATGCACATGTGTTTAATTCCTTTTGTGCTTTTCTTCGTATTTTATAAGTTTAAAGCTAATTTAAAATATCTTTGGTTATATCTGTTTTTGTTTTTGTTATGCTCTGTTTCATCTAAATACATATTTTATATTCTTGATTCATTTGCTGATTTAGGATATGGAGCAAGCGGAGTATTTTTAGGCCTTCCAAAGGTCGCACTTGTATATTTTTCATTTTTCTTGATAGTCTTGTGTTTGATTGATCTTCCTGCTTTAGAGAATAAACTAATCCGTTTTTATGAATTTGGGGTTGAAGAAAAAACTGAATTATCAAAATATTTGTCATTGTTTTTTATTTACATCCTTTTTCAAAGCACTGTTACTTATAACTTAATTTTTGCTAGATTCGGAATTGTGTTCTCAATTTATTTACCACTAATTTTCAGTAATTCTTTTACGAAAATTAAAGGAAACAGGACTAAAATTATTTCATATTTAGCCATAATGAGCTTATCTATAATTGCATTCTGGTACGAAAATATTCACCACGATGCATGTGGTGTATTTCCATTTAGCTGGGGGTTTTATAGATGAAAACCAGAGTTCTTTCTTTTATAAAACACATATTTACAAAAAGTAATGCAATACTATTGCTTTTCGCACAAATGTGCGTTATTTCACTTTTCTTTTCGTCGATTTTTATTAACAATGCCGCTTTGATCTCCGGTACGGTTTATGATTCTTACCAAGTTTCGACAATTATAAAGAAGAACACTGGAGAAGCCGCCTTATCAGTTTATTCAAAGGATAATAAAAGTGATATTATATGGCGCAATAGCGGTTATGTGGGCTATGAATTGGGCTATAGATATGAAACAAATAATTCTAAAGCGTTCTTTATTGCTAATATGGTTGAATCGTCCTGCTCATATTGGTTTGATGACTATCAAATTGAATCTATTCAAAAAACAATTAGTGCTTCCGAATTGGCACATTTATACAAAAACAAGTATTCAGGCGACTATCTTGGATTAAAATGCGATGCTGTTTTAAATGATGTTAAAAATTATTGGGAGTTATATGACAGCAAGGAGTACTGTTATATTACCCCAATTACTGCTGATTGCATCACTGATAATAATGAGTTAGCCAATCGTAATGATTTGGTTGGACAAAATATTACTGTAAAAAAGAAAAACGGCGAAGCTAAAAATTTAATTATTGCAGGAATATTATCTGAATCTTCTTTTTACTCTTACTACAGTGTGTATGGTGACTTTGTTCTATCGCACCAATCAAATATTGTTTACGACCTAGATTCCTATGGTATTTCAATCAAGTATTCTAAACCTGACACACAAGGCATCGGCAAACAGCTAATGTATATAGATGTTATATTGAAGGACAGTTCAAATTACTCCTATTTTATTGATGTTGATTGCGACACTTCTTTGTCTTTTTCAAGAAATATTTCATACAATAATAAGTTATATTTTTTACCTGCTGTAATTTTGTTTGCTGGAGTATTTCTTCTTTTGTTTATTTTCAAAAATAGAATAAGTTACTCTTACAAAAAGATGTTGATTGTATTTTTGTTCTCATCTTTATTTTGGCTTATATTGTTCCAATTAATTTCAATTCCTACTTTTTCTGTCTGGCACATTGTTCTTGATTCTTATTCGGTGTTTTTCATTTACTCTCTTATGGCATGCTCGCTTTGCGTCTTTGCTCGTTTTATTAATAAAAAGAAATCTCCCGGAATCTCCGAAGGCAACACTTATTTTGAGCTTAACATCTAATGAAAATACTTTTTATCAACGGTTTGTTTAACTATGGAAGCACAGGACGAATAGTCAAATCCATTTTTGATTTTGTAAAAGAATCCGGAGAAGAAGGGTATGCGATTTATGGTTATTTTTTCAACGCAGGGCAAAACCTTTTCAAAACTATAAAGATAAAAAACAAAATCCCTCTATATTTAGAAATGATTAAGACGAGAATAACGGGCTATAATGGGTTTAATAGAAAACAAGAAACAAAAAGAGCAATTGAATTCATTGAAAAAATAAAACCAGATATTATTAATATTCATAATTTGCATGGCGGATATATTGATGCTCTTCAGTTGATGAAATACATAAACGAAAAGCAGATTAAAGTCGTTTTAACGTTGCATGATTGTTGGAATATGACAGGTCAATGTCCACACTTTATCGAATATGGATGTGAGAAATGGAAAGTTGAATGCTCTAATTGCAGATTTTTCAAAAAAATAGAGTACCCGAAAAGCTGGTTTTTCGATAGAAGTAGTGAACAATTTAAAAATAAAATAGAAATGTTTTCAAACAGCAATAAAATAGTCGTAGTCTCTCCGTGTAAATGGATATCTTTGTTTGCAAAACAATCTGTCACTCTTCGCGATAAAAGCCATTATGTGATATATAATGGCATTGATTTTTGGAATGTGAAAGCAGAACCCGTAAGATTACCTTCTTCAAAAAAGATTTTGTTGGGTGTTTCTGCTTCTTGGACAAAATCCAAAGGGATTGATGACTTTGGCTTTCTATCAAATCTAATATCAACAGAGTATCAAATCGTTCTAATCGGGAAAGCTAAGAAGAATATCATTAAAAAATATCCAAATATAATCTTTTTGGGCAACGGATTAAAACAGGAAGAAATTAAATACTTTTATGAGAAGTCTTATTTATTTCTTAATTTAACACATGCTGATACGTTCCCCACAACCAATATAGAGGCTCTACAGTCAGGAACTCCAATTGTTTCTTATGACACAGGAGGGTGCAAGGAATTAGAAAAAGATAGAATGGTTTTTATAACCAAATCTAATTCTGCAAGTTCGGTGATTGAAACATTAAATAAAATTGATACAGTTGTTTTTTCCCATGATTTGATTAGAGAATATGG
>DAVZIW010000022.1:0-16091 GCA_052273085.1 Candidatus Alloenteromonas sp. | reverse complement strand
ACAAACGCTCCTTATCTTTTTTCCAAATAGGCTTAGCTAGGTAAAAATAGCAAAGAGAATCTTTTGAAATGTTGTTAGTTGGGGTTTCCATAATTTTTAGACATCATGATTTTATCCTTGGGATTATTTCCTTGCTTTCCTTTGTTGCTAATATTTTTGCAATTTTTTGACATCGGTTATTATTTTGTTTTAATTAATAAAAGATGGACTGAGTATTTCTATAATTTATAATTCCTAATGTTATGGGATTAAAAGAACTTGTAGATAATAGCAAAGCAATAATATTCGACCTTGATGGTACTCTTATTGATTCAATGAATGTCTGGAGTGATATTGATAAGGAATTCTTTAAGATGCACGATCTTCCTTTTGAAGAAGATTACCAAAAAGAAATAGGGCATAAGGGCTTAAAAGAAATCGCTGCTTATACCAAATCTAGATATAGCCTTAAAGAAAGCGAAGATGAAATCGTCTCTATTTGGCTAATGATGGCCAAAGAAGCATATTCATACAAGATTCCTTTAAAAGAAGGGGTTGAATCATTTTTGGAATATCTAAAGTCAAAGGATATTAAGATGGGTATCGCGACTTCGAATTCCTTGGAACTAACCGAACTAGTATTAAACCATCATGATATTTATAAATATTTCTCTAAAGTCGTTACTGTAAATGAATTAAAGACAAATAAAGGCAGCCCTGATATTTATTTACATATTTCTGATAGCTTTGGATTTGCTCCTAGTGAATGTATTGTATTTGAGGATTTATTAGCAGGAATAAAAACTGCTAAAAAGGCTGGGTATAAAGTAGTTGGGGTAAAAGAAAAAGCTTCTTTAGATAAAGAAAAAGAAATAAGAGAAATAGCTGATTTATATATATCTAGCTATAATCTTTAATTTTTGTTTGTTTGGTTCTTAATAAGTGTTATATTTAGCCCGTTATTTTCATTTATGGATTGGCCAAATATCATTCTAACATCATTCTCAATGGCAATTGATGCTAGCGCCACTAACGCAGTCAATGCAATTAAAGAAGAACATATATCATTTTGGAAACTAATGTTGTCTTCTTTCGTCTTTGCCTTTTTCCAATTTGTCATGCCTTTAATTGGCTATCTAATTGGATCGGGATTTAGACAATATATAGAAAATGCGATTCCTTATATTGGCTTCTCTTTGTTGCTCCTATTATCGATAAAGTGTTTTTATGATGCGATTAAAGAAACAATTGAATATAAAAGAAGCAATGGGGAATACCAAATTGAACGTAAAAATATTACTTTCTTAACAATTTTGGCAGAAGGGGTTGCAACTTCTATCGATGCCCTTTGCATTGGATTTGTCTATCTTTCCTATCCAATTAATGATGCCTTGATTGTATTTGGTTTAATTGGAGTTACTACTTTTGTTCTCTCTTTATTATCTGGAATATTAGGCAAATATATTGCTAGGTTCTTAGAAAGATGGGCCAATTATATTTCTGGGGTTGTATTTTTAATTATTGGATTAAAGATTCTTATCGAAAGTTTACTTTAATTACTTTTTCTTTGTTTTTATTAATGAATTAGATTAACTAAAAGGTATAATTTCCTTGTCTTAGGAAAAAATAATGGAAAATCTAAATCAAATCATATCCTTATTAAAGGAATCTAAATCCCAATTTCATGTAGTTAACAATATCAAGGAAGTTCTTCTTTCTAATGGCTATATTCAAATAAAAGAAGAAGGCAAAATTACTTCTATAGGTAATTATTTCTATATTAGAGGAGGGTCTTCTATAGTTGCCATAAATATAAATTCGATGGACCCATGTAGCAAAATAATCGCTGCACATACTGATTCCCCAACCTTTAAATTGAAGCAAAATCCAAATGTAATAGATGCTAAATTGAATAGGTTAAATGTCGAACCTTATGGAGGGGCGATTTATTATCCTTTCTTTGATAGACCTCTAGGAGTTGCAGGAAGAGCCTTCTTTAAAAAAGATAACAAAGTTGAACAAACCTTAATTGATTTAGATGCTTCCTTTATCATTCCTTCTTTAGCAATCCATATGGATAGGAATGTAAATTCTTCTTTCTCTTCTAATCCTAAATCCGATTTGCTTCCTTTATATGGGATGGAAGAAGACACCGATATATCTAGCTATATAAATAATAAATATAAGGATAATGGGGAACTTCTTTCCCATGATTTATTCTTATATAACAAAGTCGAACCAACGTTAACTGGATTAAATAAGGAATTCCTTTCCTCATCTAGATTAGATGATTTAGCTAGCGTTTATTCTTCCTTGCTTGGATTACTTTCTTCTAAAGACAAGGAAGGATGCAACATTGCCATATATTTTGATTCGGAAGAAGTCGGATCGTCTACTTTTAACGGGGCTGATTCCGATTTGCTTTCATTTACTTTCGATAAACTATCCTCCTTTTATAAAGTCAGCAAGAACAAATTGGCTAGGAATAGTTTCTGCATCAGTGCAGATAATGCCCACGCAATTCATCCAGCCCATGTTGATTTAACTGATAGAAGTAACCAGGTATATCTAAATTCAGGAGTTGCCATCAAATATAATGCGAACATGGCATATACTTCCGATGCCTACTCTTCCTCCTTTATAAAAGAGATGTTCAACAAATCAAAATTAAAATACCAAGAATTCAGCAACAGAAGTGATTTAAGGGGTGGATCTACTTTAGGCAATATCTCTTCTACCCAGATATCACTTCATACAGTCGATATAGGTATCCCCCAATTAGCAATGCATTCTTGCTATGAAACTCTAGGGGTTAATGATTTATTGGATATGGTCAAATTAGCTGCTACTTTCTATTCTTCTATATTCAAATTAGAAGAAGATGGATTTCAAATATTAGGAGAATAAAGATGTCTAGGATTGTTTTAGTAGGAGGGGGATCTAGCTCAGGGAAAAGCTATATCACCGAAGCTGTCATCAAAAATGTTGGCAAGGAAAATGTTACACGCATGACCATGGATGATTATTATAAAGATCAATCCGACATGAAATTAGAAGATAGGTATAAAGTCAATTATGACCATCCAAAGGCTTTTGATTTCCTTTTGATGAGGAAACAAATTCAAGATCTAAAAAATGATAAGCCAATCGAAAAACCTATATATGACTTTGTTACTTTAACTAGGACGAATAAAACCGAGACTATCTATCCAAATAAAGTCATAATTATTGAAGGTATCATGGCCTTGGTAGATAAAGATATTCGTAAATTAGGCGATATAAAAGTATTTATCTCTGCTTCTGCCGAAAGAAGATTCTTGCGTAGATTAATTAGGGATAAGAAGGAAAGAGGGCGTAATTTCGAGAATATCGTTAAGCAATATTTTGCCTCTGTCCAACCAATGTATGATGAAATTGTCGAGCCTTCATCAATGTACGCCGACTTAATTGTAAATAACGACGGGGTCGAAAATCTTTCTGTTGCAGTGCTTACTTCTTTAATCAAAGAAGAAATAGAATTAGCCAAGACCAAAAAAGAACCAACCGCGATGAAAGAGGAATTCGATGAAGATTCATTGTCTGCGGTTTTCCAAAAATAAATATTTAGAATTCAGAAACATTAAATACCTCTCCCTGGAAATTTTCATAATCCCCATGGATATAGGTATAACTAGATTCGACTCTTTGCCAGTTGATTCTTTTGCCTCCGCTATAAATATCAGTTTGAGTTTTATGGGTGGCTCTAGATATGACACTTTTTTCTAAAGTAATAGTTACTTCATGGCTAATTTGCCTTGATTTGACGTTTGTTTCTTCAAACCAAGTAAGCCCATAGGAGATAGAAAAAGTCCCAGTCATTACATAAAAAGAAGGGAAATCATATTCATAGGAAACTAAATTAACTCCGATATTATCTAAGATGGTTTTTAGATGTGCTTGGAGAATATATGCAAAAGATATATTAAGTGCATCTTCTGCATTGCTTAATATATTTTGATCAACTTGTTTAGTCTTTGTCCCATCTTCATTTTTAACTAATTGATAGACATTTGTTCCTAAGACAAAGCTTTGAGCTTCATAATTACTTGGACTTTCGCCGATTAGAACGTTACCGTTCCTGACTGTAATATCAGAAGCCCCATTCCTAGAATATCTAGTGGCAGTGAAGGTATCGCTTCCAGATAAATCGGGGCTGTCACCTGCTGAAAAATTATAGTAATTATTCATCACGGCATTTACTTGTTTTGTATGCCCTTTTATATCATCTAGATAAAGGATGAATTCTTCCATTTTCTCTCTATCTATTTCTTCTTGGGTTAATGTTGATGTAGTGGTTTGCTCACTACTAGTAGTTACTTCAGTTTTTCCAGATTCGTTAGATGAAATGCTACTAGCCGTAGTCCCGCAAGAAAACAAGAATCCTAAAGAAAATATAAGTAAACTTGCTTTCTTCATTAATCAACCCTCGTGAAAGTATGATAGTTATAACTTGTTGGCCTATATAGTTTCAATGTAGGCTTTCCATTAGAAACAAATATGGTTGCATTTTCAGGAGTCTCGCTTTCGTAATCATTTGTATCGGTAGAATATCCGCAGGCATTGCTACTCCAATTGGTTAAGGATAATTGCGCGTTATCAACATAGGCATATTTGAATGCATATGTCTTGGTTTCCGAACCATAAATATCTACGCAAACCCCGTCTCCATTTTCATTAAATGTTAGGGTTCTGCCTTCATATCCAGTCTTATCGCATCTAAATGTATGTCCAACTACATTCGTGTTAAACCATTCTAAATCAATCTTCACTTGGCATTCTAAATTAAGCGTCTTGCTTATTTCAGGATGAGAAATTGATTTAACGGTTATAGAAGTCTTTCCTTCAGCAACTCCAGTTACATTTACTTTTGAAGTGGTTGCATCAAAAGTAGCGGATATTATTTCTGGGTTAGCGGAACTTACTTCAATATCTTGATCAACTCCGGATGGGAATAATTTAGTCTCGAAAGAAAGAGTATCTCCTAGAGGGACTATATTATTAGGAATGGCAAATTGATCAACATAGATTGAAGTTGGCTTTGATGGCTTTATGGTCAAATCTAAATCAATGGTCTTATTATCCCAAACATCATCTTCACCTTTTCCAAAATAAGTGAGGGTAATAGTTACTGTTCCTTCTTTCTTTGGTTCAATAATTCCGGTCTTCTCATCAATGGAAGCGATTGTTTTATCACTTGTAGCAGTTGGGACTAAAGTCTTTAAATCAAAATCAACTGCAGTAGATGGGGTATATGTAACTGGATAGGCACGTAGATATTGATTCTTGTCTTTATCTAATCTAGTCGCATCAACATCATTTCCAAATGTATCAACAAACTTTGCTTCTTTAATCTCGTTTAGGAAATATAAAGTTGGATCAAAAGCATCTTCAGTTGGAGCAACTCTATCGTTATATTCAATGACGGCTTCAAAAGAATCCTTTTTGACACTTCTGTCTTCTTTGCTACGATAATCACTAGTTATAGTTTCATATTTAAGCGAAGTAAGCCTTGAATGATTAACTACAAATACACACGATTCTTCTATTTTGGTAGTCATTCCATCATCGGTAGTCTCATAACTTAATGAAGTGGAATATTTATTTCCTTCTTCAGTATTGGTAATAACGAAAGTTTCAACTCCAGTCTGGGCTGCATAATTATTCATCAAGTTATTCGCAATATAAGTCGCGGTTTTATATGAACAATCTAGAGTTGAAGATAATCCTTTGTTTGCTTCTAATACATAACTACCTTCTGCTAGATTGTTTGAAGTAGCGATATCTTTATTGGCAACGACAAATTTCCTTGAAGTAGAAGAATCTCTTAAGGGAAAATTAGAAGATATTTCCGCTACATATTGAAGATCATAAAGACCAACATTACTGCTATCTTCTCTAATTTTATCGGTTTTATATGCAACTCTTTCATTAATCGTATCAAAAAGATATTCTTGCTTATTGTTTACTAAATCAGTTTTATGGATGGTCGTTTGCCCATATCCACTTAAATCATTATAGATTTCCCTAGTGGTGGTCTTTTTAGTAATGGTCTTATCATCTCTATTGCTAATTTCAATCGCAGTTTCTTTTGAAACGAAATCACCTTCATTGCTTCTATATAAACCTACTAATTGCTTAATCGCATCATTAAAG
The DNA here is from genome assembly GCA_052273085.1 of Candidatus Alloenteromonas sp. Classification (GTDB taxonomy): domain Bacteria; phylum Bacillota_I; class Bacilli_A; order RFN20; family CAG-826; genus Alloenteromonas. The sequence continues at coordinate 9,920 of DAVZIW010000022.1, read as the reverse complement.
CTAATTGTCTTTTCTTCTACGGTTGAACTTGTTTCGGTTACTGTCTCAGTTGTGGTGGTTTCCTTGCTAGTGTTTGTATCTTCTTCAGTTGAAGATTCGCTAGAAGTATTACCGCATCCGATTAAGGCAATGGATGATAGTATGAGTAATGTGGCTCTTAATTCTTTTTTCATAATTGTTACCTGGTTAATTTAATGAAATATTTAATATCTAGAGTATTAGATAGCAAAACGAAAACTAGTCAACTCTTTTTTTATGGTTTTGATTTATATTTTGTTTAATTTACCAATCAAGAGAATCGATATTTGTTAAAAAGTCCATCAAGCTTATCCTCAAGAACCCTTCTTTTGTGTAGTAATGGAGCCCTTCGTTTTTGACTACAATCACCTTTTTAAAAGAATCCGGAATATTTCTGATGGATTCGTATTCTTGTTCTTTTTTCTTTTCGCTTCCAATTTCTAACGCTACTTGTACGTAATAGGTTTTACTTCCTTTATTGGCTACAAAATCGCATTCAGTGTCCTTTTCTGCATATATCCAGTTGCCGTTCTTGTCTTTTCTATTTGTTTTTTCTTTGATCTTGACAACTCCTACATCGACATTAAATCCACGGTAACGAAGTTCGTTAAAAACAATGTTTTCTATTATGTCGGTTTCATCTACTTCCCTATAGTTCAATATAGCATTTCTTATTCCGATATCTTCAAAATAGATTTTATAGGGAGAACCGATATACGCCCTCCCTTTAATATCGTAACGTAAGGCCTTTTTTAATAGAAAAGCATCCTCGAACCAATCGATGTAGTTGCCTATTACATTTCTAGATAGGGAAATATTATATTTGGCTTTGAAGGTATTTTCTATTCTTGTTGGGTTTATAGGTGTTGAAATCATCGACGCTATTGCTTCTAGGGTTTCATCTAGATTCTCTTCTTCTACCTTTGGATGGCGAGCTTTTACATCGCTAAGATATGTATCTTTATAAATACTTATAGATTGCGAGACTTTTTCTTCATCATTGGTTTGAAGCTGCACCAAAGGAATGCCACCATATCTTTCATATATACTAAATGCTTCATTTATATTTAAATCAACCCCAGTCAAGAATTCAGAGAAAGTAAGTGGCAATAAGTGGATACGAGAACTACGACCTCCGAATTCTGTATCGATTTCTGAAGAAAGCAAATGCGAATTGCTTCCTGTTACATATATTTCGTATTCTTCGTGCCTAGCAAATCCATTTAAGACCCTTACGAAGTTTTCTAGATTTTGTATTTCATCAAGGAGCAAGTAATATTTTCCAGGTTTTTTAGTTAATTGCTTGATATATAAAAGAAATTTTCGCTCATTAACTACTTGTTGGCCATTAATAGCTTTAGTAGTAGGTTGATCAATTAAATATTCATCAAGCAAGACAATGTCATCCTCGCTATCGAATGCAAATCTTATTATTTCGCTCTTATTTACTTTCTTTTCATTTAAAAGATAGTTATAGAAAATAGTGTTCAAAAGATAAGATTTTCCGCTTCTTCTAAGTCCGGTTATGACTTTTATTAAATGGTTTCCATCTAAGTCGATTAATTTATTTAAATACTTATCTCTTTTAAACATACGGCTTTCACTTTCTTTCAGTACTGAGACTTTTGTTAAGTCAATTATAAACAAATATTTCTTTTAGTGGAAGTATATCCTTAACAAAAAGCACAGTACTGAGGAAAAATGTAAGGCAAACATGCCGTTTACTTTCGACTTTGTGTCATTTTTGGCTGAAATTACTTTTGACTTTGTGCATTTTTACATTTGTTTATTTGTTAAAAAACGGCTTGTTATCGACTAAAAGAGTTTGAACACAATTTGCTTTTGAAATCATTTCATAAAGTTTTATTTGATTCATCAATACCTTGACAGCGTATTTCTTTGTTGTAACTTATCTCTTCGTAAGGAGTACGTATGTCTAGATTAATAAAACCCTTAATAATAACCCTTCTATCTATTTCTTTGTTTTCCTGTGTGAATAATAGCAGCGATTCTTCTTCAATAGAAACTAGCCCATCTTCTATAAATGAAGAATTGACTATGACACCTGTTTCATCTATTTACCCAGGGGAGCAAATCCAATTAGAAGCAAAGAAAGGGAATAAAAAAGTCGATGCATCTTTTGAATTAATTAATCCTAGCAAGACATCTACTTTGACTAGTGATGGTTTGTTTTATGCAGGGACTACTCCTGGAACATATCAAATAAAGGCTAGCTATGAATCCGAAGAATCTAATATAGAAGTAGTGGTAGATACCCCTATTTTAGATGATGAAGTTCTTAATATCCCTGTCTCTTATAAAACTAGTCTTAAATTAGAAGGGTCATTAGCAGGTAGCCTAGCCGTAAATGAAGTATCGGTTGAATTTGTTAAAGACAAGGGAATGTATATTAGCCTTGGCGATGGGGGAGTCTATATAGAAGATGGGGTTTGCTATAACTATCTAGTTGAAGATAACAGGGCTACATTTACATATGAGACTGATGAAGATAAAGAAGCTACTCCTGAACTGATAAATTCAACATTTGATCTAAAAGGAGCGATTAATTCATCTCGTTATGAATATCTTACTTACCTAAAATCCAATAATGAATTCATATTCCAGATGAATAAAGAAGCTGCTAACAATACAGTTGCTGAATATGGATTGTTCTTTTATATGGGTCTATTCCAGATGGAAATCAATGCTGCTGTTATAGGTATTAATCCAACTGATTTTACTTTTACTAATCTATATGGGGTAAAAGAAGGAAAATTATACAATCTTAATTTGACTCCAATTGAAAAACTATCTGTTGAACCGATAGTAGGTGTCCATTCTCCCTCTTCTTCCCAAACTGCTTAAAAATCCCTCATTAATTATCGATTTCTATTATTTTTCCTATACTAACCTTAAAATAACTTAAAAGCAGGTATAAAGGTATATTCGCCTAAAAAGTCCCTTGAAATGGGGATTTTTTATTAATTTTGATAAAAATATTGTAAATATTCCTTGTTGACTACTTTTATACCAAATTTAACTTATGGAAATCAAAGCGAAAGGAGCTTACATGAAAAATAATTATAAATTGGTATTATGCTTGGCTTCTTCCTTGCTCCTAATGGGTTGTGGAAACTCGAGAAGTAGTTCTACTACTGAAGACACTAGGACAAGCGAAGTAACAAATACAGATACTAAAGTTAGTACGACTGAAACAACTACAGAAACATCTACTGTTACAACTGAAGAAATAGTCGTTACTATTGATGAGGTCGAACCTCTTTTACCTGGAAAGAGTGTTCAGTTAGTCGCCAAAGTTAAAGGGGAAGCAGTCACTGCTACTTGGGAAATTGTTACAACAAAGACTGATTGCGAAGTTAGCGCAACTGGTTTATTTAAAGCCGGTGTTTATGATGAAAATGTCGAAGTAAAGGCCACTTATGAAGGCGCTAGCGCAACTACTACTGTTAATGTCACCGCCCCAACTCTAGACGAAGCTAAAATCAATGTTCCTTCTTCTTGGAGAGCTACAGTTGCTCTAGAAGGGGAAACCGATGCAAAGCAAACTATCGGGACTGTAGAATTTGTCGAAGGTAAAGGTGTCTTGATAACTTCCACTACCGAAAATATGAGTGTCGGCTATTTAATTGAAGAAGGCGAAGTCTATAAATTCGAGGGAGATTTAACCCAAGCTACATTCAATTATGTTGCCAATAAGATTTCTCCAACAACTACAAAAGAAGACATTGCCGAGGAATTTAATCTTAGCGCTGCTGTCCGTGTTAATGAACTATCATTCTTCTGCTTGAATGAAGAAAACGATACTTATGAATTTGATCCTGAATATGGCGAAACATATGGAGGTTCTGTTATTGAATCATTGATGTATTCGTTCTCTCTTGAAGATCTTGGATTTAATTCATTTACCGTAATAGTTGATGCTGAAACATTGGCATTTAAGGATATTGCCCTTCTTGCTATTGATGACCAAGAAGATGAAACTGCTAGAATCGAATTAGGCATTACTTCTATCGAAGATTTCTCTGTTACTGTCAAGGGTGAACATGTTAGCGATGGCGGAGAAGGCACTGGTGGGGTTGAAGAACCATTCGAACCAGACCCAGTCACGCCTACCCCTGATGCCCCAGCTACTGGAGAAGGAGAATAATCATCATGAAAAAGAAAACATTATTAATAGTCTCTGCCTCCTTTGCCCTTGGAGTTGGAGTTATCGGGTCCGGCGTTGGTGCTTTATTACATCAAAAAGCTAGTGCTCCTGGCGTTATGGAAGACGCTACTCTTCCTAGCGATGAAATCGGTGCAAGGGTTAGACTTGGTGCCGAAGGTGATGTAGTTACTGATCCAACCGTAGCTGCCCCAACTTTCGTCAATACTCTTGGATATAGATTAATCGATGAAGAAAGTGGTGCCAAATCTATCCGTGTCTATGCCGTTTTGGACGGATATAAGGGATTGAACGGTGCTTCGGTCACTAGAAAAGTCGAAGATTCAACCGGTGCTTCCGTGATGAAGGAAAAGACTATCGAATTTGGATATGTCTATTCTTCAATTAAAGATGCTGAATCTGTTACTTGGGATTCTGCTTTACCAGCAGAAACCGATACAACCAAGAATTACTTCGTCGTATTTACTTTGAAGAATATCCCAGAAGCACATTGGCTAGATAAATTAAGCGTTACCTTTGCTATTGATAACGGTGCAATCGTTAAAAGTGCTGAAGCCCTTGCTAATGTCAAAGGCTTAATGGAACAAGAAGTTGGTGTAGGTGTCACTCTTGCCCAAGCTGAAAGTGGCGTTATCTTTGCCATGTGCAAGAATAAATCCATTACCGAAGCTGTCGTTCCTGAAAATTATTATACATATGAAGGACATGTTGCTACCTATGTCGGCAAAGTCACTAGATTAGGCGATCCAACAAACTTGAATACTGGTGCTTTTGAAGGCTGCACTTCTTTAACTAGCGTAACTCTTCCTGATAGCATCGCCGAAATGGGTGGATGGACATTCGGAAATGCTTCAAAATTAACGACAATTAGACTTCCACGTGATTTAAGAACAGTACGTTCAAATTGCTGGAGCAGTAATGCTTTTAAAACAATATATTGGGATGCCGTCAATTTCGTTAATGATGAAGGAGCTACATTGACTGGGCAATTGGACGAAATAGTTATTTCCGAAAACGTTCAATCCTTACCAAGCAAATTCCTTTATTCGACTTCTTCTGTTAAGAAAGTTGTATTCAAGGGAACCACTGAACAATGGGAAGCTTTGAAGACTGAAACAAATAAGGATAACGGCTTATTTATTGATAATGTCGTTACTTCAGATAACTCTTACACTGTTACTTACCATTTGCCAGAAGGTGTTACCTTGAATGGTCAATCCGGCGTAGTTAAGGCTGAATTCATTAAAGGGAAAACCGTTGATTATGGCATGGCCGTGAAAGAAGGATTTAGATTTGGTGGGTGGTATACTGACGAAGCTCTATCTACCCCATTGGATACAGCAACCCCAGCAACAGCCAACTTAGATTTATATCCTAAGTTTACTGAATTCGGTCCTGGTGTTTCTGAAGCTAAACCAATTGTCTTAGGCGAAGAAAATGTGACATTTACTGAATCTTTAGTTCCTGGATACGAAGAGGTTTACCTAAAATATACCGCTCCAGCCGATGCAGCTGCTGGATGGCGTTATGTCAGAATTAACAAAGATACATCCGTAACAAATACTAATTTGTCTGTTGATGTTTCCTCTTTGGGAAATCAAAAATTATTCTTCTATAAAGATTCTATTTCCGATGCTAACGCTATTGCCGAATCTACTTCAACATCTCCTAAAGATACTGCCAAAGTCCAACGTATTGGAGGAGATGACGGATATAAGAGAGTCTGGGTCGAGCCAGGACAAACCTATGTGATCGTTGCTGACGCCTACTCCAGTACCTACTTTACAGAAAGACATTGGTATGGCGATTTGGTAATTGAATGGAGCAAAGCCGAAAACGATACGGTTCTTACTGCATTAAATATTGGTTTCCAGGAAGAAAAAGATATTAAACCTGCTTTTAAAGGAGCTCCTATTCCTTTATATAAATACACCTCGACTGCAGACAAAACTGTCGCCATGTATTTGACTAGTCACAATCAATTAGGTGGTACGTTGTATTGCTATGATGTAACTAGTGGAACTCCAGTTGAGGTTGATTCTGTTGGTTCGAAATATGAGTCTGGAGCTGCTATTACTGAAAATAAGAAAACTATTAACTTTGAAGCAAATCATACTTATGTTTTCAGTGTTGAGGTTTTTGATGCTGCTACTGATGAAAAGTATCTATCCTTCAGGATTGATAACCCACCGGCTGGCGGCGAACTATCCAACCCAATTGCTTATACATTTGGAAGTGAAGTAACTGTCGAACAAGTCGCTGGTCTTGATGTGTTCTATTCCTTCACCATCGAAACAGAACAAACCGTTGAAATTTCAATTGATGGAGGTTCTACTTATACCGCTAAATACTTAAAGCTTCTTGGTACTGATGGAATAGAAGTTGCAGATGCAGGAGCTGAAGTTCCTGAATCTGAAGGATACGGCTGGTATGCTGAAGAATATTATGGACGTAATGCATTGTCGCTTACTAAAAAGCTTCCTGTAGGTACCTACGTTATTAAGACTGGTTATGTCTCTGGTTCATCTTTCTCCAGCTTCAAATTGACTTCCAAATTCATGCAACCTGGTGAAACCATTAACGATCCATTGACTGCCGAAGTTAGTAGTGAAGGTGTCACCACACTTAATGCTACTAGCACTGGTACATTCTATCAAATAAGTGCTACCCAAACTGGCTTCATGCAATTTAATGTTGCTGCTACCGGAAGTGGAAAACTCTATTTGGTCGATAGTACTGGAAAGACAATTTCTACTGCTGCTAATGGTCAATCCTTCTATAAGAGTGTCAGTGTTGGCGACACCATTCTCTTAAAGGCCGCTGATGGCGAAGATACATTAACTGTTACCATTACTTATCCAAGTGAAATACATGATGGTAAGAGCAGAGAAACTGCTTATAATCTGACTCTTCCTGCTTCTGGCGAAACCGTTGACATTACATTTGCTAGCGGTAGTACTAGAGTAAGTGGCGCCTATTTCAAATTTAGCGTAGGAGCTACTGGAACTTATAGAATCTATACTAGAAATGAAAAGGTTGATACTAATGTTATTGGTGTTTATGAAGAGGGGTCTGAAACCGTGATAGTTGGTTCTTATGCCGACGATGATCACAAAAAACACGCACCATATACTTCTTCAACTTATGGTAGAGATACCTATAACGAAGTACCTCTAGAAGCCGGAAAGACATATTATCTAAAACTAGATCTTTATGCGAATTCCACTAATGAGACTATCCTTCTTGGGTTTGGCTTATTAGGAGAAGGCGATACTTCTACGGCTGCCATTGCAAAAACTTGGACTGATAATGCAATGACATTCACCGGTAATTATGGCCCCAAATTCTATTCATTCACTGAAACCGAAACAAATTCTTACGATTTGACTACAACTTGTTCAGTCGAGGGCGTTACTCCTACTGTTACGGTTTATGAAAATGGAAAAGAATTGGCTGGAGAAGGTGCTAAAAAGAATCGTTATACCTTTGAAGCCGAAAAGACTTATGTTGTCAGAGTTCTAACTGCTCAAACTGCTGATGTAACCATTACTAGAGCTGTTCATGTTGGTGCCTTTAGTGGAAGTGTTGCTCTTGGCTCATATATTGGTGCTCAAAACGGTAATAGTTATTATAAAATTGGTGTTACGGTTGATGGGGTTGCCTATGAAACTGAAAGTGCTAAAGAACCTACCGTTGGCCCGACGATTGTTAATGGAATCATTACATTTACTGCCGGCTCTAGAGAATACTACACAAACGGAACTGACATGATTGCAAAAACTGGTTATGGATTTATGTTCCTTTCTAAGAGACAAACAACATATACTGGTTCTGCAGTTGGTGGCCAATTTGGTAAAACTGCTGATGCTAGTATGACATCTGGTGTTGTTATTCAATCAATTCTTATTGATGGTGGATCTCGAATCTATTCCGTTGTTAAAGACGGAACAATCTACTTCGATGCCACTGTTGAACTTGCCGAAGGCGAAACAGGAGGCATTGGAGGATCTAGTAATCCATTTACTGTAAAAGATGCTTCCGGAACTGTTATTGGAACTTATTCCTCCAACAATGGAACCTTAACTGAAGTAACATCTCCAGCTGCTTAAAAACATAGCAAAACCGTTAGGGATTGACCTCTCTAGCGGTTTTTCTTATGGGTTTTGACATTTTGACTTAATTTTAGTTAGAAAATCCTTGCAAATATTTAGCCTTGCTATAAGTTACACAGGCGGAATTTTTAATTCCGGTTTCTTTTGGAGGTAATAATGAGTAAGAAAATTAACAAAATATTGTTATTGGTATCATCAACACTATTGCTAGGCTCTTGCGGCAATGATTCCACTAGTGGAAGTAGTTCATCTAGCGAAGAAGTAATTGAACCAGTTAGTCCTATTTATAGCGATATCAATTCTTTCTATAAATCAATCAGCAAGGCTAGAAACTTCACTGTCCAGACCGATATAAAAAAAGGAAGCTCGCTAAAGCAATACTTCGATTATTTCACAAATACCTATGTCTATTGTGATTATGAAGGTGATGAAACTGGATTTGCCTATAAAGATAACAAGGTATTCAGGATTGATAAGAATACCGAGAACAATAAGTTTACCGCTAGCGATGAATATCTAGATGAAACTGGTAAATCCTATGCTTCTATTTGGGATAGCGAGTTGATATCTAGCCCAGTTCTAGATGCAACATATTTATCAAAAGGAGCAGGGGTTACTACATTAGAAATCACTTCAAAGAATCTAAAGCTCCAATACCTAAGGTTCTTGAAGATAGATGAAACAATGCTATCTGAAATATCTTCCTTCTCCACTTATATTGAAAATAACCTTGCTTCGATAAAAGCTGTCATTAGCAAGACTACCTATACTTCAACTTTCTATTCATTCAATTCTACTAGCAATGATGAAGTGGAAGAATTCCTTTCAAGTAACGGGGCCGCTAGCATTGATCCAATGTTATTAAGGGCAAAAAGCGATTTTGCTACAAATAACTTTACCCATGTACACCGCGAAAACTTGACTTATGAAGAGAATAATAAGTTGACTGGCTATGAATCATTCCTTCCTGGATATTATTATGATTTTTATACCAAGGCATCTGATTATTCGATCTATTCAAAAGGATATATATCTCTCCATAACAAAGAATATATAAATGAAGACGGAACTAAAACTAGCTTTGATGGAGCCTACCTATTCTATCTAAACGAAGATAGAAGTGCAGTCAAATCAATCCTCTCTGCCGGACCAGCATTCGTTACTAAGATATACGATATGCCTTCAATCATGGATTATCCTTCCAAGATGGAAATGTGGGACCATAACCTCCAATATTTCTCTCCTACAAGTGATAATAGATTCAAGGGAACTGGATTTACCACCGAAGATGGATTGATACTTACTTCCTTCTATAAAAATAGCCAATTAGAGAATTCATTGGTCGCTATATTAGGGAGTTTATCCTCACTTCAGCTAAATAGGTTAGATATGTTTATCGAACAAGGAAAGACAATTAGCGAAGATAAGATTACATTCTTGTTCAATGTAGTTGCTAATGGAGCTACATATGATTGTGTATATGAATATATTGACTTCAATAACTCAGAGATTGAAGCAGTTGATGAATTTGCAGCCAAATTCATAGATAAGGAGACTAACTATTGAAAATCAAGAAAAAAAGTAAAAATTAAATTATGTATGCT
>DAVZIW010000021.1:0-16188 GCA_052273085.1 Candidatus Alloenteromonas sp. | reverse complement strand
GTATGGCAGAGATATATAATCTACCTACACCAGGTATTCCATATAAGGATTCTAGAATCATCGATCCACCTAGCAATCCAATGATTTCCGATAATATGGATGGGAGTATAGGCACCATTGCATTTTTAAGAGCGTGGCGTTTTATCGATTGGGATTTCGTTAAGCCTTTAGTTCTTGCTAACAATAAGAAATCGCTAGACATGACTTCGGTAAGTTCAGCCCTAGTGAAACGGCAATAACCGCAAATCGAGCCAAATGATAAGGACAAAGTAGGGATGATATACCCTAATACCCTAGTTCCGATAGGGGCTGTAGCTGATGGCCATTGGCTTGGTAGCAAATTAGCCTGATAGGAAAGTAGATATAGAAGGATGTTTATAGTTATGAAGGAGGGAACTGAAATAAATACCATGACGATGGTAGATATAATATGGTCAGTCAATTTGTTTTTCTTTAAAGCTGCCCATATACCAAGCCCAATTCCTAGGGGTACTGATATTATTACAGGCCAGATATTAGTCTTGACAGTTGTCCATAATCTTGAATCTACCCAAGAAGAACCAACAATTACAGTCATTGCATCAACGTTAGGGGAAATCGAAGTGGAGGTACCCCAGTTACCGCTAAATAAGCCTCTAACCCAGGCACAATATTGATCCCAAATTGGCCTTTGGTAGAAATAATAGGCAACTCCTTTATCTGGAACATATGAGAATAAAGGACTACCAAGCTGAGGCTGGGCAGTTGAATAAGAGACCACATACCCTAATTCTACTTGATGCAGGTAATAAATCAGTTTTGTGTCATTAGTACCAATCGCAGCAGGGAAGGGCTGCAATTTCACAAGGAAGAAGGTAAGGGAAAGGATTATGATTGTAGTACAAATGGCCAAAAATATACGTTGGACCGAATATCTAAACATAATTCCTCCTTTCTATATCTATATTTGTTATAAGTAAAGTTTATTCCCTATCAAAAAAAGGACAAGTCCCTCCTTTGATAGAGAAGCAGCACCATATAGATGCTGCTTCCATTAGTTTTTAGGATTATTTATTGAGCTAAGGCGAATGAACCGTAAGAGCTCTTTAATCCGCAATAGACACCTTTGATTGTCTGCTCGTAATCAATTCCGAATATTGGCAATCCCTTAGCCAATTTGACATTTGCTGCCAACTCGCCTTTTAAGGTAAATGCATATTCGAATTTGCCTTTTGTAGCGGTTTCTATGAACTTGACTTCGCTAATTAAACCATCTCCAAGTTGACAAGATGAGCTTCCATCTGGATAGACTTCGAAGTAGTCGGTGTAATCAGCATTGGTTGTACCAAAGATAGCAGCTAGGTCAATTTCTAAACCATCAAAGTCAGTAATTTCGACATTGCCTTCTACCTTGATTGTAGAATCAACTTCGGTTACAGAGGTTGTTTTTATCTCCACTGGTTCAAGAGGTTGACCTTCTTCATCAAGGATAGCGCCATGATCAGCAGCATCCCATAAGCCATCGAATGACCATCTCTTGCCATCATAGACAAGTGCGTTTTCGCCTTTGCTTACGATAGAAGTGTCAGCACCCCAGTTAAGGGTGAATCCGGAAGAGTTGTTGGATTTTAAGACTTCCATGAAGTTGAGTGGGTCAAGAGCGTTGCCAGAGATTGAACCGAAGGCAAGGTCGAATTGGCCAACCATGAGGTGATCGTAGTAGACATAATCCCATTGGCTAACACCGAATTGCTCAACTTTTAATCTGACTGGAAGCCCTTTGGCTTCGGCTGCGGCATCGAAGGCTTTGGTTATATAGCCTGCAATTAAGGAACCTTCGGTATTGATTTGGTTTGGATACATCCACCAAATCTCAAGCTTCATTTCTTTAGTGGCAGTAGTAATAGAGCCAGCAGCTAGCAATTCGTCTAGTGCGGCAGAGAATGCAGCTTGGGATAAGGAAGCGCTATAGCCATGGGTTTCGACTGTAGATCCCCAAAAATCTTCCAAGGCAGCTTTATGCTCCTTGGTGGAATTATATGATTCACCGGTTTCAGGGTTGGATAAATAGATATCGGAGAAATAATCGATACAAGGTGTACCACCCATGCTAGTTGCGAAGTTTTGACGGTCGATGGAATAGAATAGGCCACGGATGAAGTTTTCATTAGACATCCAAGGCTTGACATCCCAATAATCGCTCTTCTTGGTTTTCGAGATTGTCCCATTTTCACCAAACAGGGTTTCCCATAATTCGGGGGTGCAGGTATTTAGGTTCAATTTCCATGTTGATTGTCCTGGTATTGAAACGGCATCCTTATGGGTTGAATATTCGGTGAGGTAGTCAGAAGGAACTCCAGCCGCATCAAGCTTGCCAGCTAGATATTCCCTGAAAGCAATGTTCTTATCAGAGGCATAACCGGTCAAGACATCGGTATGGATACCTTCGATACGATACAAGGAGGCATTTTCCTTGCGCTCATACCATTCATCATTTCTTGCATAGGTGATGAGCTTATCGGTTTCCCATGATTCAAGCATGAATGGCCCAGTTGATAGGGTGTTATCGACTGGAGAAGTGGATTTATCAGAAGAATAATTGCCAAGGTTCTTACCAACTAATTTGATAAAGTCAGCTGGAAGTGGTGCGTATAAATCACTATTGCAGCTATACATGGCATAGAAACGGTTGACTGGTGTTTGATAGGTGAATTCTAGATAATCGCCATCGGCGTCAGTACCGGCTTTAATACCAACATTAGAGAAATCAGCAGTTTCATTTAATCCAGTAATCCCGGCACCTGCGGTTTTAGCATAGTAATTAGAAACTCCAACAATGGCGCCTTTGCCAGTTTTCTTAGCCATTTCGGTGCCTCTATATAATTTGTTGGCACCATTAAGCATGTATTTGAATGTGGTGAGATAGTCTTCAAGCTCTACCTTGCGCCCATCAAAAGCCTTGCGGTCGGCTAAAGTAGAAGCTGTGCGGTATGTTACTTTCCCTTTTTCGCCGGTACGGACATGCATTCTCCAAGTTGTATGAAGCTCTTCAGCAGTAGGAGTCTTATTAACTGTTCCACCTTCTACTGGCCACATATGTTCTTGGGTAGCAAGAATTGGATACCATTCATATCCAGTTTTGTCTTCGATTAGGCGAGTTCCATAATAAGTTGAAGCAATATTTGCATGCATATCGCTAACTACAGAGCCATCTGAATCCCAGGCATCGATTGTACCTGGATCGGAAGAGGACCAGTTATGGTAGTAACCTTGGTATTTTTCGTTTGTTTCGCCAGAGAGCTTTCCATTTAGGTAGCCATCACGCAATGTTGAGAAGCCGAAACCTGTGATATAAGTGTTTACGCCTTTTACAACACGTGGGTTGATCATCTGGTAAGCTGAATCTGAATAAAGCGGGAGACCGGTCAATGCATGGTCTACTGCATATTTTTCGATTTGACCAAGAATCTTTGTGCGTTCTGCATAGGAACTATCGACAAATTGTTGTGCGCCGGCTGCTACTGGGAGAGTAGATGGATCGACACTGGAATCTGTCTGGTCTGTTTTTGTAGTTGTAGTAGTTGTCCCGCCTCCTCCAGTAGAGCTTTCTGGAGTAGGTTCTCTTCCGCAAGAGACTAGAGCCATCGCGATGGCGCCTAGAGCCACTGCAGGAGAGATAAATTTTCTTTTTTCCATAAATTTTTCTCCTTTCGAGATGTCAATAGTTAAAGGCCTCTACAAAAAATAGCAAGAGAAAATTTACTATTTATTATTTTTTCTTTAAAACACGATTCCTCTAATTATGAATGACGAAATAATTAAAGCACTTCCAATTATTAACCATGGCCAAATAGAAACGCCACTATCTTTTCTTTTCTTTTTCTTGGCTTCGCTATATTCATAATAATCAGGATATTCATCAAGAGAATTGTTGTAGTCTCTTTTCATATGTTTAAAGATGGATCTAAATCCATAGACTACGAAATCAAACGCTCCAAAAAACGCCATTAAAGTCAATAAACCACACCCCATCACCATAATTCCAGCAAAAAATAAGGGATCTATATATCCAGAAAGGTAATAATTGCCTTTAACAAAGAAGAATAGGCAGAAGCTACCAACGGCAATCAGAGGATAAATAATTAAGGATGCGATACGATATTTATTCATATTAAATATCTTTGCAAAAATATTAAAATTTGCAATTACAAGAATATAAAAATAAGGATATTTAATTTGAAATTTATTTTCATTGACGTTAAATTTGCTTACATATAGTTCGGTATATGGAATAATTTTTAATTATCATTTTCTTTGTTTTTTCAATATTTTTACATTTTCTTTCTTTATCAACTTTAGAAATTTGGTTAGTTATGTTCTTAATTTTTTTAAGCGAACTAATTGAACAACATCTTCTTAATAGGTAAAATTTTCTTCTGAAAGAAGGAATGAAGATGAAACCCTTAATAATATATTTCACGACTACATACAATACGGCTAAAGTTGTTAACCTAATGGAAGAAGTTTTAGGATGTGAGAAAGAACTTCTTAGACCAATTGACCCATATATAGATAATGTAATGGATAGATCAAAGATGGAAATAGAAACTGGCATGGCGACTGAAATCCATCCTTTAAATCATAGACTTGGAGATTTTGATACAGTAATTTTAGCTACTCCAGTCTGGTGGCTAAATGCTTCTAGTCCAGTTATTGCCTTAATTAGAAGTGGTGTTCTAAAAGGAAAAGACGTCTATCCAGTTATTACGACTGGATTTGATGTAAATGGAGTTGAAGAGAAGATTGATGATATGCTTCTGGGCTCAAAAATCCATAAAGCCCTTATCGTTCCTTTTGAAAATGCCTTCCTTTCAAAAGAAAACGAAGAAATGATTAAAGAATATAGCAAGAATATAAGATGAACGATTTAGGGTTTATATATTTTTATCAAGATAAAGAAATCCATCTTTCTCTTACTAATCAATATTTATTGACCAAAGAAGAAAAAGTATTTCCGTTTAATAAGCAAGGATTAGATGATTTATCTTCTTATATAAGAAATAACGATGCTATATATCTAGGTTATAACCTCCAGTATTTCTTAGCTAAAAGTCTAGAATCGTTTTCCTATACTTTCTATTTTAGCTATTTTGATATCCTTAGGTTATTTAGGGCCTATTATGGGATTAAAGAAGAACCATCTCTAGATGAACTTTCATATGACTATGCGATTAGTTTAGATAAATTCAATCCTGCCAAATCGATGTTTGTCTTCCTTCTAGAAGATAGCGGATATAATTATGATTATTTCCTTTTAGGCTCTTATTCAGATTGTAAATTAAATGCCAAGCGAAGCGGTGCCTATGAATATTTTAAGATCAAGCAAGAAAAAGAAACCTTAGAAGCAGTAGATAAATTAACTAAAGGCGAGATTAAAGGGGTCTTTGTCTTTGATTTTGAATGTGCGAATAATGACAGGGGCATAGGAAAGATATGTGAACTAGGTGGATTATATCTAGATGCAAATCTAAACCTAATAAAAGAAGTAGAATATTTATTTAATCCTGAAGGTGAATTTAGATTAGGAAGCGATATAAAACTATATTATCCATATTCTAAATATATGTCTTCTCCAACTATATCTTATCTATATAAAGAATTTGCTTCTTTATTTGAAGACCCCTCTATATTAAAAGTAGGATATGCAAGTAAAAATGATGTTAGCTTCCTTGTAACCGACTTAATTAGATATAACAAGATGCCTCCATCATTTATTTGCTTTGACTTGCAACCTCTAGTAGATATAGAGCTAAATTCAAAACAAGATATAAGCCTAGGGAATGCCAATATATCTTTATTAGGTGATTTAGGAAGTAATACAGAACATCGCTCTCTAGATGATTCTAAGCTTACCCTTAGATTATTAAAATATTTCCTAAAGGATGATTCATTAAAAGAATTTATATTAAAAAACAAAGAATATTTCACTTCTTCTTATTACCTAAAAGAACTTAGGGAAAATAGGTTAGTAGAAGTGGCCTATTGGTAAATAAAAAAGAAGCTTTCGCTCCTTTAATATAATCTTGCGTCATAGCCATAGGCGAATTCTTTTTTCTCGTCTTGGCTATATCTAGTTATTTCTACAATAACGAATTTATCATGGTCTTCATTTTCGTCTATCTTGATTACTTTGCCAACCATCTTGGTTTTCGCTCCCTTACATAAAATGGCTTTGCCATCTATTTCAAATGGGAACAAATCAAGCTTATTGATTTTAGAAGAATGGGTAGAACCAACATTCTTTCCTACTTCTTCTTGCCCCTTGCTTAAAGCAGATATTCCGATTTCATCCCCTAATTCAAGATTTCTAGAAGTATCGGCTTGTCCGCCCATCAAAAGGGCAACTTTAGAATAATCAACCATCATCGCCCAAGCGACAATCATCGCATAGTTTTTGTTATTTTTAGAATAGCTAACTAGATTAGCCCCGCAGTTGAATGCATGTAATCCCATATTAATTTGCCTCCTTTATTTGGACTTCTTCTTTCTTCTTATTTAATAACCTAAGGAGTATAGGAGTCAAGAAACTAGAGAAGATAATCAACCCTAAAGTAAATGGAATAATCGCAGGTTCGACTAATCCAGCATCGACACCTTCCTGGGCTGTAACTATAACTACTTCGGCTCTAGCCATCATTCCAATTCCAATGCTTAATGAATCCTTGAAGTTAAACTTGGAGATAAGCCCTCCAACTCCTGCACCCATAACTTTTCCTAATAATCCTAATATGACCCAGATTATTCCAAATATGATGAAAGTAGAAGTAATGGAAGTGGAACTTGAAGATCCTCCAACTCCCAAAGAGGTATACATCTTTAAGGCAACGGAAGCGAAAAACACGGGGGTAAATATGACGTTTGCAGTGGTTTCGGCACGGTGATCGATATATTTGCTAGAAGAAGTATTTGCTAATATTAACCCTGCAATATAAGCACCTGTAATATCGGCAATATGGAAAATCTCCGCAATAAAGGCCCATAAGAAACAAAAAGCCAATGAGAATATAGGAAGTCTTCTATGATGAGGATATTTTTCTCCCATCCAGTTAAATAATTTATGGATTAGATAACCGATTCCAATTGAAATAGCAAAGAATGCTAACATTATTAATATCAAGAAGAAGACACCTAAGGCACCATCTCCAGTAGGAATAACCCATGGGGCTCCTTTTTCTGATCCACCAGAAATAGAAATAACAATAGAAAGCAAGACGATTCCAATTACATCATCAATAATAGCAGCAGATACTAATGAAGTACCTAATGGGCCATCTAATTTTCCTAATTCTTTTAAGGTAGCAACTGTAATAGAAACGCTAGTGGCAGTTAATATGACTCCATAATAAATATCGGAATAGAATGGATTCTGGCCTTTGCTTTCTAGACTTGAATAGAAGCTTTGATCCATTTTGGCTCCTAATCTAAAAGTCAAAGCAGCCAAGAAACCTAAAAGCAACGGGAAAAGGACACCAAAAGAAGTAATTACTAATGATGCTTTTCCTTGTTTTTTGATTGAAGATAGATTTGTTTCAATACCAGCTTCAAACAAAATGAGTACGACACCTATTTTTGCTAACGAATTAATAGCGTCTGTACTATATGGGGTTAATATAAATTGGGCATCGCTAGGTAAGAAATAAAATAATCCTACTAGCAAACCACCTAATAAATAGCCTACAACCTCTGGTATTTTGATTTTACCCATAAGCAGGGCAAGTGCTTTTCCGATTCCAAGGATCAAGGCTAGAGGTAATAAAACCATGTAGGGTTGATTCAGGAATTGTTCATCAATTAATGTAATTAATTCCATCTTCGTTTCTCCCAAAGTCAAAACTATACTCTCTTTTATTTACTATTAAAGAGCGACTTTATTAATAATAATTAATAGGCCTCTTATTAAACTTAAGTTCTTTCTTTAGAAGCATCTTGTTATTTTTTATCTCCCCGTCTTCGCTTTTAAAGCCAAGTTTCTTAAAAAAAGAAACCAAAGATATAGGAGATTCTAGAATTACTATCCTTCCACCCAAAGTCTTTACTTTTGCTAATATCGACTTTAAGGCATAAGTCCCTATCTTATTATTCCTTAATTTTTTATTTACTATCAAATTATCGATTTTATATGTCTCTGGATCTATTTTTATTATGGTTCCAGTCGCGATTGGAAAACCTTCTTTTTCCATGCTTAATTGATACACGGGTTCATTATTTTCAATTTTTATAGGTTTAATTCCTTCTTCATTTTTTAAGTAAGAAGTAATTTCGTTATCTTCAAGCAAGAACAATATTTTGACCATAGATATATTCTAAACATTATTAAGAAAATGTAGTAATTTGAATTTTGCCTATTTAAAGGAAGCGAAAATAAAGTATTATCTAACCATGAATTACAAAGTCTATTTTAAAAATCACAAAAACAAGATATTCGCGGTAGGGCTAAGTGCTCTAGCTAATATCATCTTCTTCGCCTATGCCTTATATGTATTAATTGGATCTAGGGGTTCATTATCTTTTTCCTCTGTCTGGAATTATTTGCTATATGCAATTTCCTATTTAATCATATTAATCGCTAATATTAGGAATGATAATTTTGCCTACCAAGGTATATTGATGTTTGTCTTCTTTATGGCTTTTGACCAAGTATATACGCTTATTCTAAATTCAGTAAATGTCATAAATGCCTTTTCTAGCGGGGATGTTACCTATATTTGCTTATTCTTGCTTTTCTTCCTTTTCTTATTAGCAGAAGCCGTAACAGGAATAATCCTCTATATAAATATTAATAGGTATATGAGGGGCAGCATCGATGATTTTAAGAAGGTTAGGATTCCTGGGATATTATACTCTTGCTTCCTAGTTGCTGGATTATCATTCCATATATCTTTATCATTAATTCTTCCTCCATATGGGACATTGGTTGCCTTATTTATGTTTATAATCCCAATTTCAGAAATGATCATGTCTATTGCTATTTGCTTTACATTGGAAAGATTAAGGAGAATATAGTCTCTTTTTGTGTTAACATAACCACATTAGAGGTAAAAAATATGAAATATTGTAGTAAATGTGGCGCATCGCTTAATGATGATGCAGTCGTTTGCCCTAACTGTGGGTGCCTAGTCGATTCTAATGCAAAGATAGTAAAGGAAACCAAGGAATCATCAACACTTAAGACTATTGCCTTTGTCTTTATGATTATTGCCACGATAAGTAGTGCTTTTCTTTTGATTCCATTGATTTGGTGCATCCCTATGACCGTTAGGTATTATAGATACACCAAGGAAGGCGGAACTCTTTCCACTAGCTTTAAGATTTGTACTTTGTTATTTGTAAGTCTTATCTCCGGCATCTTGATGCTAGTGGACGAGGATTGATCGAATATTGATATTTGGCTTTAATTTATTGGTTTTGAATATCTAATTACTTAAATGCACTTAGGACCAATTAGGGCTTGAGACCTGCTTTTAATTTCGCCTTTTACTTAATCTATATTAAGGATAGGAATATGATTGTATATTTGCTAATTGATTATGTTTTGATAGAATATCACCTCGTAAGGGGAGTAGCGTCAAACCCTATCTCCGTCATCCCGCCTATATGGCCGGATTAGGGTGGCTTAAAGCCTCGCAAGACCTTCCAATGTTCTTTTAGGAGAGAAAGGATCCATATGTACGAGAATAAGAATTTCAACGAAGTAATCGACGTTTTTAATTCAAATGAAGAATCTGGATTAAGTGAAGAAGAAGCTAAATCTAGATTAGAGAAAAACGGGAAAAACAAATTAGAGGAAAAAGCCTCTGATCCATGGTGGAAGATATTCCTAGACAATATCAAAGACCCAATGACTTTAATATTAGCCATTGCTGCTCTTATTTCTTTAGTTTTAGGTATCATCAACATGGTCAAAGGGACTGAAGGTCCAGAAGCCTTAGCAGATGTATTTATCATTTTCGGTGTAGTTATATTGAATGCGACGATAGGCACGATACAAGAAATGAAGGCCGAGAAAGCTCTTGAAGCCTTAAAGAAGATGTCTGCCCCAACTGCAACAGTAAGAAGAGGAGACAAGATTATTGATGTTCCTGCTGAAGATTTAGTAGTAGGAGATATAGTAATCCTAGAAGAAGGAAGGACTGTTCCAGCCGATTTACGTTTAATTAAAAGCTTTGCCATCAAGGCTGATGAATCTTCTCTTACTGGAGAATCTGTCCCAGCCGAAAAAGATGCTTCGATTGTCTTGAGTGAAGAAGTTGGTGTTGGGGATAGGGCAAATGAAGTATTTATGTCTACTCCAATTGTCTATGGTAGAGGTGAAGGTATTGTAATTGCCACTGGTATGGATACCGAGATTGGCCGTATTGCCTCGATGCTTTCTAGTGAAGGGGAAGAAATGACTCCTTTACAAAAGAAGTTGGCAGGTTTATCCAAATTCCTAGGCTACCTAACCATCGGGATTGTCGTCTTGATGTTAGTAGTCAAGATTATCTGGGCTTTAATAAATGGCAACATTGAATCCGAATGGAGCCAGGCCTTACTTGATTCAGTCGCTTTGGCAGTTGCTGCTATTCCAGAAGGACTTACTGCTGTTGTTACAATTGTCTTAGCCATGGGTATGACTAAGATGGTCAAGGTCAATACAATTGTTAGACGTCTGGCATCAGTTGAAACTTTAGGTGCGGTTTCCTTTGTATGCTCAGATAAAACAGGAACCCTTACCCAAAACAAGATGACTGTAGTAGAAGCCTATTACAACAATAAAGATTATGATAAAGACCATATAACCGATAAGGAATTAAGCTTACTTGCTAAAGGCATGTGCCTATGTAGCAACGCTAAAATAGAAAATGGAACCTATGGCGATCCTACCGAAGTTGCCCTTGTCGAATTTGCTTCTAAATTAGGTTATCCAAAATCCGAATTAGAAAAGCAAACCCCTAGAATCGATGAACTTCCTTTTGATTCAGTTAGGAAGATGATGTCGACATTACATCAAACCCCAGTTGGAAATCTAATCTATACAAAAGGTGCGATGGACCAAGTATTAAAGCATACGACCAAGATTTATAAAGACGACAAGGAAGTATCTATTACCAAAAAGGATATAGAAGATATAAAGAATGCCGCTTCTAATATGTCCAATAAGGCTCTTAGGGTATTAGCCTTATCAATAGCTAGTAGCGATTCCATCAAAGAAGATGATTTGGTATTTGTTGGATTAGTAGGTATGGTTGATCCACCTAGGGAAGCTGCTAAACCTGCCGTAGCCACTTTAAAGAAAGCCGGCATTACAACCGTAATGATTACTGGCGACCATAAAGACACCGCCTTTGCAATTGCTAAAGAATTAGGCATTGCTTCTAGTCTAGATCAATGTATGTCTGGAGATGAAATTGATGCCTTAGATGAAAAGCAGTTGCAAGAAGCTGTTAAGAAAGTAAGGGTATTTGCTAGGGTATCCCCTCAAAATAAAGTCGAGATAGTCAAGGCCATCAAGGCTAATGGAAATATAGCGGCCATGACTGGAGATGGAGTTAATGACGCCCCATCATTAAAATCGGCCGATATTGGCATTGCCATGGGTATAACCGGAACTGACGTTGCTAAAGGTGCAGCCGATATGGTACTTACCGATGATAACTTCGCTTCTATTGAAAAAGCAGTAGAAGAAGGAAGAGGAATATATGCAAACATCAAGAAAACCATATTGTTCCTTCTTTCGTCTAATATTGGCGAAGTCATATGTATGCTTATTGCGGCTCTAGTTGGATTGGATACCCCATTAATTGCTATCCACTTATTATGGGTTAACTTAATTACCGACTCATTGCCTGCAATTGCATTAGGTTCAGATAAGAAACCAGATGACATCATGGAAGATAAGCCTCGTGATTCCAAAGAATCTTTATTTAGTCATGGTGGATATCTAATTACATTTGGATATGGTCTAGTTATTGGGCTTATTACCTTAGCGGCTTTCTTATTAAAACCAATGCTAAATGGCAATTTCACCCCAGCAGATATCAACGCTTTCCTAGATACTGTTAATGCAGATGGAGTAAAGCATAACCTAGAAGAAGCTCAATCCATGGCCTTCTGTGTCTTATCTTTCTCTGAGTTATTCCATATGTTAGGCATGACTAATACAAAGAAGAGCTTTGTCCATGTATTTAAAGACAAGAATATCTTGTTATGGGTATCATTCTTCGTAGGCATTGGGTTACAGTTAGCAGTTATTGAAACTCCTTATGTCAATAGTGCTTTCTCTGTCTACTCACTTCATGATGAACCAATGGATTACCTATATGTATTCGCCTTATCTATTGTTCCGTTAGTAGTGCATGAAATTGCAGTCCTAATAATGCTTATCAAAAAGAAGCTATCCAAAAAGGCTTAGTAAGTACTCCCCCTCTAGAAATGGAGGGGGATATTTTTCTTGATAAAATATGCAAGTTTGCTTATATTATCCCAAGTTGCCGACTTAGCTCAATTGGCAGAGCAACGCATTCGTAATGCGTAGGTTGATGGTTCAATTCCGTTAGTCGGCACCAATTAGATGGTTTAGCATCAAGATGAACTAGAAGTCTTGATGTTTTTATTTCCTTTTTGACGTAAGAGTAAATTCGAACCCGTTCGAATGGAATCGATTAGAAAAGTCGCTCCGAAATTGGTGTAAACAGTAGCGAAACTCACTCTGAAATTGGTGCGGATATAGGTAAAAGTCGCTCCGAAATTGGTGCAAAAACATTTTATAATCCGCTTAAAATCGAATATAATATACTTGCAAGAGAGAAAAGGCTTATGGAAGATATATATTTTAGAAGAAAAATTGATTACCAACTGAAGGAATGGTTCAAAGACAAAGGCCATTCTCCTGCGGTTATTTATGGAATCAGGCAATGTGGAAAAAGCGAAAGCATAAAACACTTTGCTAAAAATAATTATAAGTATGTCAATCATATTGATTTTTGGAAAACGCCTAATGCAATATCCGCCTTTGAAACGTCCTTAGATGTTAATGCGATTATTAAATCTCTCTCAGCTTTGTTTCCATCTTTTAAATTTGTTCCTCACGAAACCGTATTAATCTTAGATGAAGTCCAAGATTGCCCAAAGGCAAGGCTTGCACTTAAATTTTTTAAAGAGGATGGAAGATATGATGTTATAGCAAGTGGTTCTTATATCGGGTTAAACATAGATACTAATGGAGTTGCTAAACCTAGCGGTTCAGAAGATTTGTTTGAAATGAAGACTATGGATTTTGAAGAATTCCTATGGGCGTTAGGCTATGAGGACAGCCAAATTAACAACTTGTTTGATTATTTTCGTAAAAAAATAGAAATACCCAAAGCGATTCATGAACAAATGAAACAATTGTTTAACGAATATGTTTGCGTTGGCGGTTATCCGGAAGCCGTTCTTAAATTTATTCAGACAAATAGTTACTTTGAATCCTTTAAAAAGGTAAAGAATTTGATAATTGATATTAAAGGAGATCCATCAAAAAGACTAAATGCAGAAAAGAAGCCATTATATACGGTGACTGAGGTTGCTCGAATCCAAAAAGTATTTGATTTAATTGCATCTTTCATAGTCGAAGACAATCATAGATTTGTGATGTCGAAAATAAGCGGTAATAGTTACCAAAGAGACGATGCTGTAACTTATTTGCTAAATTCTTCTGTAGTCTTCAAAGCAAATAACGTTCAAGTTCCATCTTTGCCTTTAGGAGTGCGTAAAATAGAGGGCGACTTTAAACTATTCTATGCCGATATCGGAATAATGGTTAATGTTTTGGGGTATGATACAATTCAAGGTATTTTGAATGACAAACTTGGTATGAATAAAGGCTATTTATATGAAGCGATTGCTGCTGATTCATTATACAAAGCAAACATACCTTTATATTATTTTGGCAAGGATAGCGGTTTAGAAGTGGATTTGGTTATTTCCTACAGAAATGAAGCAACGTTAATCGAAGCCAAGGCTAAAACTGGCAATACCAAATCAAGCAAGACCATAATGAAAAAACCAAATCATTATGGGAAGACTAAGTTAATTAAAATCGGTGATTATAACGTTTCAGAAGAGGGCGACATTATCACAATTCCATATTATCTTGTTTTTGCATTAGGCAAACAGTTTTAAGTAATTGCACAATCCTGTATTTTTTGTTTTGCACTTAATTATTGCCATTTTATTGGTGTCTATTGTGGCGTAGTGTTTCTATTATCTGCCCATATAAATTGAACTTAATTATTTTAGTGAGAGAAATCAAAAGCCCTGTTTTTTATATATAGGTTTACGGAAAGGTTTACTATTAATGTTTACATGGTTTACGGAAAGGTTTACAATTTATGTATGGAAAACCAAACTATACAAAAAATATTAGAAAAACAATTTAATGAAAAATACTATACTTCCAAGGAATTGGAGTATGGAACTGAAGCCGGTACTTATATTTCTCCTTTAGAATATGGGGAACTAATCGCTTATAAAGAATCAATCGCATCTTTAGATAACCCTTTTATTTCTTTATTGCCCTTACCTACTTTCAATTTTAAGTGTCTATATTATTCGTTTTGTTCCGATTTAAGAAACTTATTGAATGATTTCGTCTTATTTTCTAATGAAGATAACGGATTATTTCGATAGGCATTCTTCTTCTTTTATTGAATCTAGAATTTATTCTGAGATCGAAGGAAGCTTAAATGTCGAAAATGTTCCTACAACTAGGAAAAGGTTAAAGGAATTACTAGAAGATGATGTACCTGCTTTAGATAGAAACGATATTATTATCAAAAATATGAAAGCAGGGATTGATTTTGTTAATAGCCTTCCGAAATTTAATAAAGATAATCTTTTTAAACTTTATAGGTTATTAAGCAACGGCTGTTTGGATGAAGAAGACAAGTTACGTCCTCTTGATTATTATCGTTATGATGAAGTGGAGATAGATCGTTACTATGGATGCCCACATGATAAAATTGAGGAATGCATGAATTCTTTGTTTGATTATGTGAACGACACATTAATTAGCGACGATAGGAACAAACTCATCTTGCTACCGCATTTCTGCCATTACTATTTGATATATATCCATCCATATTTTGATTATAATGGCAGGACTGCCCGCATGGTTTCTTATTGGATATATTTATTAAGTGGGTGCAAGGTATTCCCTCCTATTATTTCAGAAGCCATTAACCAAACAAAAAATGATTATTACAAAGCTATTGAGCTAAGTAGGGATTCCCATAATGATTTGACTTATTTTTTAAAGTATTTATTAAACGTATCCATCGATTATCTTATTTGTTATCAAAATCTAGATCATTTAGAACAGGTAGTTAAAAACAAGGGCAATGTATTAACTCAAACCGAACTAAACTATATCAAAAAAATACTTATCTCTTACAAAGGCGTCTTTTCATATAATGATTTTCTTAAGATGATTAATGTATCCATGTCTAAACAAGGCGCTTTAAAGATATTGAATAGATTTGTTGCCTACGGAGTTTTAAAAGAAATGGATTCTGCTTCCAAAATAAAATTATTTGACATTAATAGAAGCAACATCCTTTATTCATTGAAAAACTTCGGCTATAAAGTTAGATAATCTAAAAACAAAATATCCTTCTATTTATCTACCTTTTTTAGACATGTTTTTTTCTTTCGAATTATAACCCCTTGACAGCATTAAAAACAGGGGTTATAAAGGGGTTATAATTTTAGGGACCCAAAAAATGAGCAATGAAGAAATCAAAGATAAATTATACGAGCTTAGAGAAGAGATAAGCCAATTGCCAATTGGCTATATTTCAAAGAAAAACATAAATGGAAAGACTAAATATTATTTACAATGGAATGAAATGGGGAAAAAGAAAAGCAAATATATTGATGAGTCGTTACTAAGTGAAATAACGAACAAGATTGAAAAAAGGAAACAACTTCAAAAAAAGGAAAAAGAATTGTCTGCTTTACTTTTTAAACAACCAAAGAAAAAACCAGATGAAGATAGGCATGTCTTTAAAACTTACGTATTGCTCGGTGACAATTTAAGAAGCTATGTCTCCTTAGTTGCTAATTTTAAAAAGAGAAGTCTTTACAAAGATATTAATGTTGGCGATATCGTTATTTCAAGCGATGCACTTC
>DAVZIW010000020.1:0-16831 GCA_052273085.1 Candidatus Alloenteromonas sp. | reverse complement strand
GCCTCTTCCTCTTATAAAAGAAAAAGAAGAATTATTAAGGCTAGAAGATGCTGGAGTTTCTTTTGGTGGAGAAACGATGGCTTTATCTAATATCAATCTAAGCATTAATAAAGGTGATAGCATTGGAATTATCGGGGGTACTGGTTCAGGTAAATCAACCTTGATAAGTTTGCTAAATAGATTTAGAGATCCTAGCGTCGGAAATATCTATTATGGGAATATCAATCTAAAAGAACTTGATTTAAAAGAACTTAGAAGTCAATTTGCCATTGTCTTCCAACGTCCTGAATTCTTTAAAGGAACGATTAAATCCAATTTACTTTTATCTAATAAAGATGCAACTGATGAAGAGATTCAAGAGGCATTAAGATTATCTTTAAGCGAAGAATTTGTCTCTAGATATAAAGATTATTTTGACCATGAAGTTGAAGAAAACGGGACTAATTTCTCTGGAGGGCAAAAGCAGAGGTTACTAATAGCAAGAGCCTTATTAAGCCACCGTCCTATCTTGATTTTAGATGATTCAACTTCGGCATTAGATTATAAAAGTGATTCCTTAGTTAGAAAAAATATTTCTTCAATTAAAGGATTAACGACAATCATAGTTTCCCAAAGGGCAACCTCAATTAAGAACTGCGATTGCATATATGTTCTTGATAAAGGTGAAATTGTTGGAAGAGGAAAACATGAAGAATTATTAAAGAGTTGTTCTATCTATAAAGAGATTTTTGAAGCGCAGGTAAAGAAAAATGAACAATCTAAGTAATATTAAAAGATATATAAAAGGTGACACAAAATTAGCTGTTACCTCATTGCTATTTGCTACTTTGTCCGTTGTCTGCAAATTATCTATTCCATTTATTACGGGTCTAGTAATTAATAAGATGAAAGCAGGCGATTTTGACATAATGGTATACCTATATGTTGGAATCGGTTTATTGCTACTAGGTTCTATTTTCCGTTATTTCTTTGATATCCTTGTTTCTTTGCTTGGACATAATGTTGTTAAGAAAATGAGGGATGATGTCTTTTCTAAATTCAATAGGGTTTCTATTTCCTATTTAGATACACATCCCCATGGAGATTTATTATTGAGGCTTATTTCTGATATCGAAAATGTCCAGACTGGATTAATTAATGGGGCAGGTGCTTTATATGAGGGTGTAGTGCAGATTATTGTTACCCTTGTATTCATGTTCTATTTAAATTATGTATTAGGATTAATCGTAGTTTTATTAACCCCAATATCTTTAATTGTCTCTAAATTCATTTCTAGCAGGAACGCTAAATATTTTAGGGAACAAAATGCTAAATTAGGCGAACTTTCTTCTTTTGGGTTAGAAACTATTTCAAATCTAGAAACAGTCCAGGCGTATCAACTTGAAGATGATAGGTTATCTTCTTTCCTAGTTAAGAATAAAGATGTTAAGGAAAAAAATTTCAAAGCTGCTTTTGCTGCTAGCTGGATTAATCCTGCGACTAGGGTAATTAATAATTCGATATACGCTATATTGATTTTAGTCGGGGTGTGGTTCATTAATGAAAATATCAATGTAGGAGTTGGACTTCTAACTGTTGGATCACTATCTTCCTTCTTAACATATTCGCTTCAATACATGACTCCATTTAACGAAATATCTGACGCTTCTAGCGATATCCTTTATGCTCTTACTTCTTTAAAAAGAGTCAATGAAGTACTTGCAGAAAAAGATGATATTGATGAAGGAAAAGAATCTATTGAAGGCAAGGTTGAAACTCTAGAAGCCAAATCCATGGATTTCTCTTATGATGGGAAAAGGCAAATCATTTCTAATTTCAATCTGGATATCTATAAAGGCCATAAGATTGCCTTGGTAGGCCCGACTGGATGTGGCAAGACTACAATTATTAATTTGTTAATGAGATTCTATGATCCTCAGCAAGGTGGCTTCTATATTAACGGAAAGGATTCTAAAACCTTTTCTAAACATGATTTAAGAAGCCATATTGGCATGGTTCTTCAAGATACTTGGCTTAGCCATGGAACTATTAAGGAAAATATAGCCTTTGGTAAACCTAGTGCTACTATGGAAGAAATTGTTGCCGCTAGTAAAAAAGCGCATGCCGATGATTTTATTAGAAGGCTTCCAAAAGGATATGATACATATATCTCTAATTCTTCTAATTTATCTAGTGGAGAAAAGCAACTCCTCTGCGTTGCTAGGATTATGCTTATTGAACCTGAAATAGTAGTACTAGATGAAGCTACTTCAAATATCGACTTAAGAACTGAATTAGCTTTATCTTCTTCTTTTGATTCATTAATGAAAGGAAAGACTTCTTTAGTAGTTGCCCATAGGTTGTCTACAATTCAAAACTCCGATTTGATTGTCGTCTTAAAAGATGGGGTAATGATTGAACATGGCAATTTTGAAGAGCTTATGTCAAAACAAGGCTTCTTCTATAATTTATATAATTCTCAATTAGCCTAGAAAGCAGGGTCGCTACAAAGACCCTCTTTTTTATGTGGCAAGAAATATAAGAAAGAACATTTATCTGCTATTTCAAATTCTAAAGCTTCTACTGGACCTAAGAATCTATTTTTCTCTAAGAAAGAAGTATAAGGGGTATTGAATCTATTAAAGACAGTAAAGAAGAAAGAATCTTTGAATCTAGATTTCAATGAATCGAGGAATATCTTTCCAAATCCTTTGTTTTGATAATCTACTTCAATAGCAAAATATTTGATGATAACTGTATTTTCTCCATTCCAGTTAAGAGAATAAAGAAGGTCATATTCTTTCTTGCTACTTTTAGTAAAAGAGAAATAGGAATCCTTTAAAGATGAAGAAATGCAAGAGACTCCTAATAATATTTTTCCTTTTTTGAATATATAAATATTCCCGTTTTCAATTTCTTTTTCTAGGTTAGGAATATCTATTTTTGGCAAATTCATTAAGGACATGTAGTCATTTTCCTTCTCTAGAAATAGATTTATTAAATCTAAATCGTCCATATTTCCTTTTCTAATTAGATAATCCATAGTAAGCGTTTCCTCTAAATTCAATTATAATATAACCTAATAGGCGATTATGGATAAGCTAGTTTATTTAGAAGAAAATGAAAATGAATTTATTCTCAATAACGATGGGAAGGCCCAATTTCAGCTCGCCTCCATGCTTTTATCTAGACATAGCAAGATTAAATTTAGCGAGGATTGTCTTTTCTGTCCTCCTTCTAAAAAAGAAGAATTAGGAAGCTCACTTCCTTTTAATAAGAATGATTATTTGATATTAGGTGGAATTTTAACTACTTCAGGTGAAGGAAAAGAAGATCCAATAAAATCAGTCTTGCTTCAAAGTAAGAAAAATAAAAATGTTTTCTTTGTTTATGATTGCTTGCTATCGCGAATAAATGCTTATTCTTCTATGGGAGCTCTTGTTAAAACAGAAGATTCTTATAGGATGCATCAATTTACTTCGATAAAGATATAGATAAACCTGAAGTTAAGGAAGAAATAAATGAGGATGAAGAAGAATATATCGAGGAAGATTTAACCCCAGCTTATGAACCTATTAAGAAAAAGAAAATAGATAACCTAGGTTATTCTTTTGATGAGGAAGATTTAGAAGAAGATGAAGAAAAGGAAGAGGATATAGAAATCCCATCTTTTACAATCAAAAAGGAATTTATCCCAACTTCAAAATCAAAGCCAATTAACCTTAATGTAAATCCAAATTATAGGAAGGTAAGCGAGACTAAGCCTATTAATGATTTGCCTATTCAAAATGAAATAAAGACTGATTTCATTACCAATAGCAAATCCAAACCGAAGAAAATAGTAGATAAGGCAATGAATCAATATAAGATTTATGTCTATAGGAAACCAAAGAAATTATACAATGCAAAGATTTTAGTATTTTCTTCAAAAGGTGATTATTCAATCTACCAACAGGAATTCGAAAAGAAACTAAAATCAATCAACCGAATAAACTGGACTAAAGTTACTGGATATTGTCCTTCTAAACCTGAAGATGGATCATTTATCTATTCTTTGGCCTCCAAATTTGACATGGCTAAATTCAATTTGCTTTGTTCCTGCGTCGATTCTTATAACAATCCAATTTCCTATTTAATTTCTTATAAAGAAGACCCATATATTTGTTTTGTCATATCTGCAAAGATGGATGCCTCGATTGTAGGATTTTCTTCAAAAGGCATAAATATAGAGGACCCATATATTGATTTTCCTTCTTTATTGGAACTTACTTCAAAAAAAGAAATCGAAGAAAAAGAAGAAGAAACCATAATAAACGAACCCATAAAAGAAGAAGACCCTATATTTGAATTTGAACCTGTTATAGAAACTAAAAAAGTACATAGGCCTCCAGTTAGAAGAGTATTTATCTTAACTAGGACATTAAGGAAATTTGAGAAACTATTTTCTAAAAATCCTGCGTCTAGATATGATTTTGATTCTACTCTTGAAACATTGATAACTTATCCTAGAGATGAACTTAATTCCTATTTCATTTCAAAAGATAATAAGAAAATCGATTCAACTTCCCCTTTGAATATCTATAAATTTCAATTTGGTAGCAAGAAAGATTATGAAGCTTCTCGTTTATTTTATTGTTATAAAAAAGACGATGAAAGAAAGCTTTCTAATGATGACATCATAATCATTGGCTTTACTAACCAGGATGAGCATGAAGATCAACGTGAAGAGGCCACCCTTGGTTCTAGATATCTTTTAGAAGGGGCGTCATTACATCAATTATTTGTCAAAGATGAAAATAATGATTCTCTAGATGAACTTCCTTATCTATCAAAGATGCAGTTTAGTCTTTTAGATAAGGCTTCTTCTAAGTTACCTATCGTATTTACAGGCTCGGCAGGAACTGGAAAAACATTGATGTCAGTCGCCCAATATGTTGATTCTAAAGACAAGGGAGGTTCGATTTTATATTTAACTTACGAACCATCCTTATTAAATAATGTTGATAAGATGTTCCATTCTCTAGGAGTGAAAAATCCATCTTCTTATACTTATTTATCGTTAGTGTCTTCAATTCTAGATATAGATTTATCTTCTTCCTATGCAGGATTGGCTAAATTTAGGGATTATTATTTTAATTATCTAAAGAAACATAAAGATGCGAAGAAAGTATTCTCTAGTTATGAAGAAGGGGATGATTTATGTCTTGCTTCTTATTGTTTTTATAATGGGGTGATAAGTGGTTCATCTAGATTACTTGACAATAAGAAGAAGATCTTGACTAGAGATGAATTTTTAGAATCCATAAGCAAAGAAGAAGCCTTCTCTAATGAAATAAAAAACAAGATGTATGATATAGGTAAATCCTATTACGAATATCTAGCTAGCAGGAAACTTTATTCAGACGGAATGCTTGCAAAACTCCTCTTAAATAAAGAAAACAAACCAATCTATGATTGCCTTATCATTGATGAATATCAGGATTTGACCGAGATTTGCTTTGCTTCGGTTTTATCATTACTTAAAAAGGAATTGCCATTAAGGTTATATATGTTTGGAGATGATAACCAAACTATCCAGCCGACTTTATTTTCTATTTCTAGTGCAGAATCTATCATCAAGAAATTATTAGAATTCAAGGTCAAACTAAATAAGGAATATCTTCCATCTTCCTATCGAAGCGGCCCGACTTTAATTAATTACATCAATTCAATTAATAAAGTTAAGCAACATTGCATTGGTAAGCAAAACAAGGAAAAGGATATGGAAGAATCTTCTTCTAGAGAAGATGAGAATGATTTATTTGTTTCCTATATCGATAAGAAGCCTTTGTTTGATTCCTTTGTCAAAGAATCATTAGAGCATAATTCTGACATTGCCTATATATTCCCTTCCTTAAAAGAAAAGAATGATTTCATAAAGCATTTCTCTTCGTTAGGAATTGATTTAAATATCTTAGAAAACATCACCTATATAGTAGAAGAGGCCAAGGGGATGGAATGGGATTTTGTATGTCTAGTTAGATTCCTTTCTTCTTCTAAAAATAGCTTTGATGCGATGCTAGAAAAATCTAGCGGCAAGCATTCTTCTTTCCATAGGATGTTATTTAATAGGCTTTATGTAGGACTTACTAGGGCTAAAAACAAGATTGTGATGTTTGAAGATAATTTATCTTCGTTAATTTCTTCAACATTGCTAAATACTCCTAAATTAATTTCAACAAATGAAGAAATGAAGGGTTTATTTGAAACATCTTCTAGTTTCTCTTCCTGGGTTGAATATGCGAAAAGATTATTTAAGGCTAGACAATATCAGCAAGCCTATCTTTCTATCTGCAGGGCTAAAGACAATTGTCCTAGAGATAGTTATTTAGTCGCAGAGACTTATGCAAATTATGAAAAAGAATTCAATTCATCTATATTCAATAATGCGAATAAATATATAGATATGTTTATTTCTAGAAACGATTTATTTACTTTAAAAGAAGCCTATAAGAGGCTTGGTAATAAGAAGAAGTCATCTTTATTGGAACTTTGTTTTAAAGATAATGTCGATGCATCGGAATTAGTAAATTCGTTTGCTAAGAATGTTGAATTATGTTCATATATGGAGAAAGCCTTCTATTTCGATAGAGTTGCCTCCATCTTGAATAAAAAGATAACAAATAATGTAGAAAGGATATTAAAAAATGGAAAACGCGGATGATAAATTAGTTAGGACTTTAGAAAGCCTAGAAAACATTTCTTCCTATTTAGAAAGAATAGAAGAAGTTGAGGATAACTTTGATTCTAAACTAGATGATATTTCTAGTAGGATTGAAAAGACTTTCGATAGGTCAAAGGAGGTCACTTCTAATCTTGCTAAACTTGAAGGCTCACTTAATAAGTTTGAGGAAGTATTATCTAAACTTAGTTTATTAAATGAGAAGCTTTCTAGCTTAATTGAAAAACTAGATAAAGTAGATGCAAAAGAAGTAATAAAAGGCTGCGAGAATGTTAACGATTCAGTCTCTAATTTAATCCAAGAAATGAAAGCAGTTACTGCTAAAAAGAAAGAAAAAGGAAACAAGAAGAAATAGTGAAACGCGATCCTACTATTAACCATAAGGTAATGGCGTCCATCAAAGGGAAAGATACAAAAATAGAATTGGCCTTAAGAGAACAACTTAAGAAAGAAAATATCTATTATTTCAAGAATTATAAAAAACTTATTGGAAAGCCAGATATCTATATACCTTCATCTAATTTAGCTATTTTTGCCGATAGCGAGTTTTGGCACGGTTATAATTTTGATATAGCTAAATCTTCTATTAAGACAAATATTCCTTTTTGGATCAATAAGATTGAAACCAATATAGCTAGAGATAAAAAAGTAAATGAAACATTGCTTTCTAAAGGGGTGGGGGTTCTTCGTTTTTATGGGTTTGAAATCGAAAAAGAGCTAACCCGTGTAATGGAAAACATCATTTCTACCCATAATGAAAGAAAGCAAATTATAGATAGAATTAAAGCCATAAAGCAAAAGACTACCCTAGGTTATATAAAGATTGATGATAAATATCTTTTCCTTTATAGAAACAAGAAGAAAAATGATCCAAATGAAGGAAAATATGTTGGAATCGGAGGCCATTTCGAAAAGAACGAGAATAGATATTCTTGTTTAAGAAGAGAAGTGAAAGAAGAAACTTGTCTAACAATCAAAAAACCTAAATTCCTTGGAACGATTTATTTCCTAAATGACACTTATGAAGACGAGATGATGTTCCTTTTTGAAATTGATTCTTTTGAAGGAAAATTATCTTCTTCTTGTAATGAAGGAGAGTTCAAGTTAGTTAAAAAAGAGGATATTCTTGATTTGCCTTTATGGGAGGGAGATAAGATTTTCTTGGTATTTTTAGGTAAGGAAGAAAAACGCCCATTTGAACTGACTTTAATTTATAAAAAAGACCGCTTAGATAGGGTTCTTGGACCATTTTAC
Organism: Candidatus Alloenteromonas sp.; assembly: GCA_052273085.1. GTDB lineage: Bacteria > Bacillota_I > Bacilli_A > RFN20 > CAG-826 > Alloenteromonas. The sequence continues at coordinate 8,877 of DAVZIW010000020.1, read as the reverse complement.
AAGTAAATGAAGAAAACATTTATTTAACTTAAAAAGGTTAAATAATTATTTCTTGTCTATTGAAACTATTCTGATTTCAAGTTTAAATATCCTTGCTCTTAGATGGCCCGACCCCTAGACTATCTAAGGGCTTTTTGTTTATATGGAAAAAGAAATATCATTACCAATCAGAGTTATTGAAGAAGATGCGGCGACTATAGGCTACGTATTTAATTGCGTCAAAGAGATAGATAAAAATAAGCATGATGATAAGACGCTTATTCTATTTTCTTGTATAGCTAGTTATTCCCCAAAAGAATCTAGTGAATTAGATTATTATTCACTTTTGCTTTCTTCTTATTTAGAAGATAAGCTAGAACAATTTAGCGAAGGCAAAATATCTATTCCCCATTTTGATCCATATCTAAATGTATCCCCTTTAGAAGAAAAGCTCTCTATAGCAGCCTTAATATCAAAATCATTTGAATTAGCAATAGAAAAAGGCTCTGTATCTGATGCTTTTGATTATATTAAAACTTGTTTAAATTTCTCTGGTTCATTTCTTGAACCAATTAAGGAAGCTTTAGCAATTAAAGATAAAACCAAGCAAGAAGAAGTAGATAAGATTATTGATGAACATTATATAAAAAATCTAGGGAGAAGAGGATTCCTCTCAACCCTAGATTCACTTGAAGATTACCTTCTTCAAATTAGATATAACTTTTAATCTAGCATCGACCACATTGAAGTGAATGGACTTACTAGTATAGTCTTGGCTGAATCATATCTTTCTAATAGTTCTTTAGAAAGATATTTTCTTTTGACAGCGATTTGATAGACATAATTATCAAACCAGCCTCTAGAAGCGACAAAATATCCTCCCTTTCCAACATCTTTCCCCCAGGAATTCTCTACTTTTAATTTATCGATATTTCCGTTTTTATCAGTTCCATATCCAACAAAAAGCATAGCGTGGGCATTAGTGGCAACCCTATAATCTAGCATCTCACCTTTAGAAAGGATATTTTCATAGCCAAATAATCTTTCTTTATCGATTAAATTAGTTGTTAGATAGCCATTCTTTCTATCTGAATCTCTTCTAACATCTCCTGCAAACCATAAGGCATCTTTATTGTCCAAGCTATCCTTTATAGCATTGATGAATTCTTCTTCGCTAACTTCAAAATTAGTAACTAACGGAGATCCTTCAACGTTGTTACAATCTTTAGAAGCGACTTTTGTATATAAAGGATAGATAGAAGAGGATGAAGAAGTTAATAAGATATATTCATCAACTTCATCTCCTATTGTCATCTTTGCAAATTCAAGTGGGGTGATATCGAATAATTTGACTACCTTCTTGTCTTTATCGGTATAGATGTAATCGAATTTCTTAATTGGTTCACCTAAGGCAATTGAGATTACTTTATAGGCTTTCTTTAGATAATTTTTCTTTATTGAACTAATTTCATTGTGATCTTTGGCGTTTCTAATTACTTTAGCAGCACAGCCAAGTAAATCCACCAAGGTGGAATTAAGCATATCCGTGTTATCGCTACTAAAAGAACCATCCATCAAGCCGTGTGGGACTAATCCATATTTCTTAACTAGATTAACAAACATCTGGAATTGCCCTCCATCGGCAGTGATGGTATTCAAGCAATAGATGTTATAAGGATCATCTAATGGCTTGTCTTTATATTCTTCGATTCTATTTAGGGCTAAATTGAATTTTTCTAGCTTGTCATAAAACTGTAAGTAGCCTTCGCTAAATTCAAAGTTTTCGACGTTTAGGCTTTCCTGTGCTTTGTATCTAAGCATATTCAAGGAAGCAAACATCCAGCATCTTCCAGAATGCAATTGGTTAGAAATCTTGTTTTCTTTTAATTCGACATCAAAAACAGGATTAATTAGGCTGAAATCGATTCTTTCTGATGCTTGATTTATTGAAGTTGAATATAGGATTGATGATTTTAGGTTGTCTTCTTTAGATAATTTTTCTTCTATTTCGTTAATATTTAATATGTTTTCCATAATGATTACCTTTCAAGGCAATATCCTAGGTCAAAGTTAAGAAAAAGTCTATCTTAATGAACTTATTTATTAATCTAGTTTAACTTTTCTAAATTTGGTCTAGAATTCTATTTGGTGATAATTATGAACAAAGATATTTACGAAACTAGAATTAATCAATTAAGAAAGAAATTATTAGAAAACAATTTGAAGGGATATTTAATCTCAACAGGTGATCCTCATATCAGTGAATCTCCTTCAAGCCATTATGCTTATTTATTATCTTATTATTGTCCTTTTAAAGGAGAGAATGCCGATGTATTTATTTCCTTAGATAAGGCAATTTTATTTGTAGATGGTAGATTTGGAATATCTGCTAAAAAAGATGTTGAAGGTACTCCTTTTGAAGTAATTGATACTTCTAAAATAGATACCCCATTAGAAGAAGAAATAAAGGAAATGAATGGATATCCTTTAGGATTAGATTTCTCTTTATTTCCGATTGGAAAGGCGAAGAAATTATCTAGCAAGGGAGAAATATTCGATTTAAAAGATGAAGAGGCTTTTAAATCTGCTCCTAAATTATCTTCTTCCCCTTTGTTTTCATTAGATGAAGATGCGACTACCCTGAATTGCTTAGAGAAAATAAATGTCTTAAGAGAGAAAATGAAGTCTTTGGATTTGGATGGATATGTCGTTTCTGATTTAAATGAGATTGCCTATCTTACTAACTTAAGAGGAGATGATTTACCCTATACTCCTATTTTCTATAGCTATTTATTTGTTACTTTATCTAATGTCTATCTATTCTTCGATACATCTAGATTTAATAAATCCGTTAAGGGCGTGGATGCGTTTTATCCTTATTCGTCATTTTCTTCATTTCTAGAAAAGGCTAATTTAAATCGAATTGGATTGGATATAAATTCAGTAAATTATGAGATAGATCGTTTATTAAAGGATAAGGCCGTTTATGTTTCTTCTTTGATTGGATTAGATAAGGCAATTAAAGGAAAGAAAGAAATTGAAAATACGATTAAGTCCCAAATAGAAGATGGGGTGGCCTTAACTAAATTCATTATCCATTTTAAAGACGAAGTTAAAAAAGGAAGCGATGAACAATCTTTATCTAATTTACTTCATTCATATAGAGAAAAAGGACCTCATTTTATTGGGGAATCTTTTGAAAATATAGTCGCGGTGGATTCTAATTCTGCCTGCATGCATTACGCCCCGAATAAAGAGATTCATTCTAAAGTCGATAGAAGTTCTTCTTCTTTATTAATCGATTCAGGTGGCCAATATAGATATGGGACAACTGATACAACTAGGACATTTGCTTTATCTAAACCAAGTGAAGAATTTAAAAAGGATTATACGTTAACCTTAAAATGCCTAATCGCATTATCTAAAGCCATTTTCCTTGATGGAGCGAATGGAAGAAGTTTAGATGGCATTGCTAGAAAATTTATGTGGCAAGAAGGAATGGACTATAAATGCGGGACTGGACATGGGGTTTCTTATCTAGGACCGGTTCATGAAGGTCCAAACGGATTTAGATATAAAGATGTCTACATGAAAAATGATGGGGCTAAGATTGTCCCAGGGATGGTTACTACAGTTGAACCTGGTGTCTATAAAGAAAATAAATATGGGATAAGAATCGAAAACGATTTGCTTTGTGTCCCTTATACGACCAATGAATTTGGCACTTTCTATAAATTCAAGACTATAACATATGCCCCAATTGAATTAGATGCAGTTGAATTATCTATGTTAGATGAGCAAGAAAAAGAGTGGCTAAATTCTTACCACAAGGAAGTATATGAACTCCTTTCTCCTTTTATGGATAAAGAAGAAGTAGAAGTATTGAAATATCTAACAAGATCTATTTGAAATCGTATTTGACTAACTGGCAATTAGAAATGCTATAGGAGATGAATTCATCATTTTCCATATCGAAAAAATAAGAATTTACAATTCTAGACATACCTCCATGGGCGACAACTAAGACATCATTTTTAGTTGCCTCTTCTTTTATGTCATCTAAAAAGGAATAGACCCGTGCAGCGACTTTTAGATAAGATTCGCCTTTCGGATAGCAATAGGCAAACCTTTCTCTTTGCTTTTTATAGGCTTCTAGATGTCTAGAAGTCCCTTCCATTAATCCATAGTTTTCTTCTCTTAATCTATTATCTATTTTTAATTCCATTCCTAATAGAGAGGCAACCTCGTTAGCGGTTTGTCTTGCCCTTAATAAAGGAGAGACATAGATAGAAGAAAACTTTTTGTCTTTCAATTTGTTTGCTAATTCTTTGGCTTGCTTAAAGCCAGTTTGATTCAAGCTAATATCAAGACTACCTTGAATTAAGTAGGCTAAGTTATAATCGGTTTCCCCGTGTCTAGTAAAATATAATGACATATTAATTTTCCTTCTTTGGGAAGAAAACTAATTTTATAACAGGGACAATCATAATAGCAACAGCAGCAATCCACGCTAAAGGGTCTGCTAAAGCTACGAATAGATAAGATAAATTGGAAGCATTTGAATTAATTGGACCTCCATTTACTAATGCAGGGACAAATAGACAAATAAGAGTTCTAGCAACTAATTCCCCAACTCCAGAAAGGAAAGAGAATAATGGCTTTTCAAATCCCTGGAGGATATTTCTAGTTATGTATAGAATCATCAAAATTATCATGAATGGAACTGCTATGTATAAATATAGATTTCCATATTTGATGGAATTTTCATTTATCTTATCTTTTGAGTAGAAGACATATAGGTATCCACCTTTTATGGTCGATAATAATCCTATAAGCATGATTAATATCCATAGGACCAATCCAATTATGAAGGATATTATTGTACCTTTTTTGATTCTATCGGTTTGCTTAGCCCCATAGTTTTGGGAAATATAAGAAAGGACTGCGACCCCTAAGGCATTTAAAAAGCACATCAAGAAACCAAATACTTTTGAAGCAGCCCCATATCCAACTTGGGCTGGAACTCCATTAACCAGAGTCCCATCTGGATTAATGTCATAACTATTTACCGCTCTTTGCATGATGATAATTCCAATTTCTAATATTGAGAATTGGAAGCCTAATGTTAATCCGTTTTTAAGATGTCGCATTAAGAATGGTGAAGAGAATTTCCAATCTGATTTTCTTATTCTTAGCCATTCATATTTCTTATAGGTATAGATGATTGCTGCAATAGCTGCTAATCCTTGAGAGATAACAGTAGCCCAGGCACTTCCTGCAACTCCCATCTTAAATACAACGATGAAAAGTAAATCAAGGAAGACATTTATAACAGTAGAAGCAACTAATATTACAAATGGAGAAAATGAATCTCCCAAAGCTCTTAATATCGATACCATTAGGTTATAAAATACCTGCGCTATAGTACCGATATAGATAATCAAAACATAAGTATAGGCGGCGTTATATTCTTCTTGCATGACTGCATCTAGAGGGTTATCTATTATGTTTATCATTTTTAACATGGTAGGGATTAAGCAAATTCCAACGACAGTCAAAACTAAAGAAACAATGATGCAAAGAATTATTTGAACGGCATAGCTTTTTCTAGCCCCATCAACATCTTTTGCCCCAATTCGCTCTGATATAACAACAGAGAAACCTGAAGTAGCACCGATTCCAAATTGAAGGATAATCCAAACCAATACGCTACTAGAAGAAACACCGGCAACTTCTTGTTGGGATAATGTCTGTCCAACAATTATTGTGTCGGTAAGAGTATATATTTGCTGAAAAATCATCGATAAGACAATTGGGACAAAGAATGCTAGTAACACCTTTGTGATATTCCCTTTTGTGAGATCAATCTGGTCGAATAGAGATTTGAATTTCTTAAATAGATTTTTCATACGCGAGTATTGTATTGATTTATTTATATTCTTCTAGATGCTTTTAATATTTGTAACCGCTTTTAAGGGAAGGGGACATTAAAATGTTAATTTTAACTGTTCGATTTGTTCAATATAAAAGTTTATAATCAAATGGCAAAGGAAAAAACTATGATCAAACAAATTAAAGATGCTTTCTTACTTTCTAATTCCTCTTTTTCTTATTTAATTAGAATAAATCATGCGGGGATACCGACTTTAGAACATTTCGGAAGAAAGATTAATCCAAACGAAGACAATGTTTCCTCTTTTTATTTTGATGATTCAACTTGCAGAGGAAGAGAAGTTAGGTTTGGAGAAAAAGATGACAATATATCTTTATTTTCTAGCCATAATGAATTTTCTACTTCGATGTTGGGAGATTATACTTGTCCTGGAATTGAGCTTGAATCAAATAAGGGAGAAGTTTTTTCCTTTAAATATGTTTCTTTTAGGATTAATGAAAATCCAGAGAAGATGAATGGCCTACCTTCATTTAGAGGAGGGGAGGAATTAGTCTTAGTTTTAAGTGACGATTTAATGGGGGTTAATCTAGAACTCCATTACATATTATTTGAAACAACTTTAGGTAGATATAGCAAGATAATTAATAAATCTAGCGACCCCGTTACGTTAAAAAGATGTCTTAGCTATGAGATTAGCTTAGAAAATGATTCCTTCTATTTATATAACATTTATGGGCATTGGGCTAATGAAGGCAATATTGATAAAACTAAGATTACCCATAACAGGATTAGTTTCGGATCTACTACCGGAAGTAGCTGCGATTTTGTTAATCCATTCTTTATGGTTGCATCTAAAAATACAAATCTAGAATATGGGGATGTATATGGATTTAATTTAGTTTATTCATCTTCTTTTGAATCCAATGTAGAACTTACTCCATATAACCGAATCAAGATTTCTAGCGGGATTGATTTTTCTTCCTTTAAATTAAATCTAAATAAGGATGAAGAATTCATTTCTCCAATGGGCGTTATTACTTATTCTAGTTCGGGATTAAACGGGATTGCAGCAAATTTCCATCCATTTGTTCTAGATCATTTAATGAATGAAAATCTAGCTAAAATGGAAAGGCCCATATCGTTTAATAACTGGGAAGCGACGACTTTTGATTTTGATGAAAATAAGATTGTCTCCTTAATGAAAAAGGCAGCTTCTTTAGGAATTGAATTATTCGTCCTTGATGATGGCTGGTTTGGAAAAAGAAATGACGATACATCTGGCTTAGGGGATTGGTATGAAAACCATAAGAAAGTAGGGAAGGGGATAGCTTCCTTATCGAGTAAGGCCCATAAGACGGGATTAAAATTTGGATTATGGTTTGAACCTGAAATGGTTAATGTAGATTCTAATTTATATAAAGCCCATCCTGACTGGGTGATAAAAGATAATATCCATCCATTGATATTTGGAAGAAACCAGTTGGTTTTAGACTTAACTAAAAAGGAAGTATGCGACTTCATCTATTCAACTTTAGATAACGCGATTTCTTCTTATAATCTAGATTATATAAAGTGGGATTATAACCGTCCAATGACATCTATAAAATCAAATAGATCCCTCTTCTTTTATAATTACATCAAGGGCCTGTATTCGATTTTAGAAAGAATAAAAGAAAAATATCCAAGCTTCTTAATGGAAGCCTGTGCTTCTGGAGGGAGTAGGAACGATCTAGGTGCCTATTGTTATTTCGGCCAAGGCTGGATAAGCGATGATACGGATTCATTTGAAAGAAGTAGGATCCAATCAATACTTTCTTTTGGCTATCCTCCGGTCTGCTTTTCTAACCATGTATCCGCGAAGACATCATTACAGATGTTAAGAAAGACATCTTTAGGTACTAAATTCGATGTAGCCATGATTGGAACATTAGGTTATGAGCTTGATATTTCTCAAATCTATAAACTCGATGAAGAAGAAATAAAAGAACAAATCAAATTCTATAAAGAAAATAGGAAGACACTTCAATTTGGCAAGGTTTACCAATTAAGTGATTTTGATGACAATGTCTTATTTAGGTTGATTCAAGATGATGAAAAGACATTAGTTAGCTATGTTTCTTGTTTGCAACATCCAAATTCAGGAACTTATCCATTTAGGATACCTAATCTAGACGAGAATGCTTCCTATTCTTATGAAGTCAGGAAAGAAAAGATTGATTATAGAAGCTTTGGTTCCTTGATAAATTATGTTTCTCCAATTCACCTAAAAGAAGAAGGGAACTTAGTTACTTTTATTTCTAGACGAAAAGGATTAGATAATGAAGAATTCAAAGGTACCGTGACTGGATTAGATTTATCTTCTGGGGCGATTAAATTAGGGAAAGAATGGTCTTGCAGCGGCTTATCAAAATATACTAGAGTTCTAGGTGATTTTGGGGCGAGAGCATATTTAATAAAGAAGATTAATTAAGTTTCTTACTTAGGCTAAGTCCTAAAGAGGAGAAAGGAAGAAGTGTAAACAAAATTAGTCCTTCTGTTCTTCCGAAATTGAAATAAATCAATAAGCCTAGAATTACAGGAAGAATAAATAAACCTATTCCTATTGCAATTGTAATATAGAACATTTTCTTGTTCTCTTTTTGGGTTGAATGGAGATAAATTGCAAAATAGGCAAGTTCTAATATTAATGAAGGGGTGGATAAAACAAACATCATTTGCTCATTTAGATTTGGGAAAACTTCTAGGAATGCTAAAAGAAGGAAAATAGTTTGCAAGATAATAACTACAATCGTTGCTATATGGAATAGTTTGTCTTCATTGTATTTTCCGTCTTTGCTTTTTAGACTTGGTAAGAATTTGTAGTAACTAGTTTCAAATAAAACCATGATAGGAAAAACGAAGAAAAAAGGAAAAAGAGAAAGGACATGTATGAATTTAGACATTCCTGGGAAGAATTTTGAAGTTGCATTTCCTCCTAGGTTAGCGAAAAGTAGTAATCCAATTCC